>JAITFO010000038.1 GCA_031281265.1 Candidatus Fibrimonadaceae bacterium | reverse complement strand
ATTATTTCAACGGGATTTCCCTGCCCTTCTTCGTAAACAGGAATTCCTATGGATTTTCCGAGCACTTGGAGCTGTTTAATAGCGGCTGGTCTGTAAACGTCAGCGGCTACCAGCAAGGGTTTTCTCTTCTTTTTTGAGCGGAAGTGGAGAGCGAGTTTGCCAGCGAATGTTGTTTTTCCAGAGCCTTGCAAACCCACCATCATTATACCTGTTGGGGGTCTTCCAGTTAGGGAAACCTCTCTGGCTTCGCCACCCATCACCGCCACAAGTTCGTCGTGGATTATTTTTACAATCATCTGCCCAGGGCTTACAGCGGTCAAAACATTTTGCCCCATCGCTTTGTCTTTTACCGCTTGAACAAAATCCCTTGTGACATTGAAATTCACATCCGCGGCGAGGAAGGCACGGCGTACTTCTCTCAGCGAAGTGGCTACGTTTTCTTCGGTTAGCTTGCCTTGTCCGCGTAGATTTTTCAGCGTGGATTCTAATGAGTCCGTTAAAGTTTCAAACATCTATTTTCCTCTGCCATTCCAAAGTTTCTCCTGCTCTGAGCGGCACTGCCCCATCTATGGTGCTTGGCACCTGCCATTTCTCTTTTATGTAAACAACTTTTTTTGTCTGCCGCGGAATTTGGTAAAAATCCGAGCCAAAAACAGAGAGAAAATCCGAGAGCAAATCCAATTTATTCTCTTTTTCAAATTCCTCTATCAAAATTGGAATGGCAACTGGAGCTGAATAAACCCCAGCAGCTCCACACAGACATTCCTTTTTTTCCAAGGAATGTGGCGCGCTGTCCGTTCCCAAAAAGAATTTTTTATTGCCGCTGAAAACTGCCGTTCGAACCGCCTCTTTATCTTTTGGAAGTTTTGGGAGCGGTTTGCAAAAATTCTGTGGACGCAAAGAATCCCCGACAATATCGTTCAAGGTTAAAATAAGATGGTGGACGGTTACGGTTGCTGCAACATTGGGCGGCAAATTTTTAACACATTCCACAGCCTCCGCGCTGGACACGTGTTCCAATACAACGCGAAGTTTCGGGAAGTTCTTGCAAATTTTTTCTAGGTGTTTCAAAAAATCCTTTTCCCTGTCCAAGCAAAAAGCACCTGGTTCTTCGCCGTGCAAGCACAGAACCAAATTCAGTTTTTCCATTAACGCGATGGTGGGGTACATGTCCTCTATTTTAGAAATCCCGTCTTGGCTGTTTGTGGTGACCCCAAGCGGATAATACTTTGCAGCCACCGCCCCGTTTTTTTGCATTGCCAAAAGTTCCTGTTCCTCATAATTTTTGTTGAGCTTAAAAGTTAGCAAAACTTCCAAACTCGGAGCGGCGGCTAAAATTTCCTCTTTATATTTTTTCACAGATTCCGGCGAGTTTATGGGAGGTTCGGTATTTGGCATAGCCAAGACACGTCCGAATTGCAGTTCGGCACTATTGGCATAATTTGCTAAATCTTTTCCCTGCCTTAGATGGATATGAAAATCGTCTGGCAGGGGTAGTGTGAGTTCTTGTGGCACGGGGGTAATTTAGAAAATACTTATTTTGTAAAAAATAACGTCAACACTTGTTTGCAAAATGAGATGTATTAACTTTTTTATTCATTTTTTTATAAATTTTTATTATATTTGGGTTATGGAGAAAAAGGAATTAACATCAGCCGATATTTGGGCAATGTTCGCTGAAACTAACCAATTTATAAAAAATCTTGGGGATAGGCTTGGGGAACAGATTGGCGGGGTGAGCAATAACATGGGCTATCACGCGGAGCAGTTTTTTCAAGATGTATTTAAGAAAAAGTTGGAATTCGGTGGAATAAAATATGATGAAATGGTTCCCAATCTAACGCATATAGACAAAGGCGTGAAAGTGGAGTTTGACATTGCCTTGCTCAATGGAGATTCCATAGCGTTGATAGAGGTAAAAAGTCGCATACATCCAAGTTTTGTTAAGGAACTTGCGGAGGAACGTATTGAGAAGTTTAGGAAATTTTTCCCAAGATACAACGATTATATTGCCTATCTAGGTATAGCTGGCTTTTCTTTTAGCGATGAAGTTTTGGAGCAAGCGAGCAGATACGGGATTGGGATAGTGAAGCAGGTTGGCGAAGGCGTGGAAATGACGGTTGATAATTTAAGGGCGTATTAAGTCCTTGACATAAGTTTTGAATTTTTCTATTTAACCGAACAACAGCACTTCCCCTATATTCTCCTTCCCCAAAGCGAGCATATAAAGCCTATCTAAACCGAGGGCAACGCCGGAACATTTCGGCATTCCTTTTTCCAACGCTGCTAAAAAATCCTCGTCTATTTTTGGAACGGGCTTTCCCATTTTTTTTCTTTTTTCTATGTCTTCAAAAAAACGTTTTTTCTGCTCTTTTGCATCCGTCAATTCCTCGTAGCCGTTGCAAAGCTCAATTCCGTTTATGTAAAGCTCAAAACGGCAGGCAACCTCTCGCCCTTTGGAATTTTTGCGGATTTTCGCTAGGGCTGCTCTTTCGGGCGGATAATCCACGATGAATTCGGTACCCAAACCAGGTTCAATTATTGTTGTCATCGCAAAATCTTCTATCTCTTCCAATGTCCAATCTCTGTGTTCTGCTTTTAATTTTTCCATATCAACATTTTCAAAAGCCTGTTCCCAAGTTGTCCTTTTCAAAGGCAAATTCAAGCCCGTTATTTCATTTACCAAATCCAAAATTTCCTGCTGAAGTTCCTCTGCGGAAAATCCAATTCTGTACCACTCCGCTATATTGAATTCAAAGTTATGCCGCTTGCCGATTTCGCCTTTTCTAAAAGCGTGTGTCAGGGAAAATATATCGCCAAAGCCATCTGCCAAAAGACGCTTCATATAAAATTCTGGGCTTGTGGCTAAATAATGTGTTGGGGAAATTGTTTCAAAGTAATCGAGTTGCGGGTCTGTGCCACAGGTTGCGGAGAGCATAGGCACATCCACTTCCAGCAAACCACGCTTTAAGAAAAAATCACGAACTTTATAGTGGAGTTTCTGTCTCTTTTTCCAATCTTCCAACATTTGTTTTCGTTCACCACTCTCAATTATTCTTAAAAATTTCTTCCGCTAAAAATTTATAATCCTGCATCACTTTGCCGTAATATTTTGTGGGCAATGCTCCTTTGTTTCTCAGTTTTTCATCCAAAGCGACATAACCTATATTGTAAGCCATTAGAGCGTGTTTCATATTGTGGTATTTTGCGATTAAGCGAAGCAGATAAGCAGTACCAACCATCAGATTTTTTTCGGGCACAAACAAATCCTCGCGAGAATTTATCTCTACCCCAACAGACTGCGCAACTTCCAAAGCTGATACATATTTTATCTGCATAAGCCCCAAAGCCCCCGAATGCGCACCGGTCGTATATATACCCCTTGCGTTGGGATTACCTCTGCTCTCGTGCCGGATTACAGCCAAAATCAAAAGGGGGTCTATTTTATAATCGTTTGAGATGGCGAGCAATTTCTCCGCCAAGATGTCTTTTTGCTCATCGGATAATTTATCACCCGCCAAAATATCCAAGCCTCTCCCTATTCGCACATAAGCCAAGGCTTTGTTTCCCAATTCATTGGCTTTTCTGATTTTTGTCTGCTCTAGCATTATTTCTTTGTTTAAAACTTTAATCCGTTCGTTTTTGGATTCCCATTTAAAAAACATAAAAACCACGAATGTTACCGTGGCTATGCAGACAATAATCAAATGCAGAATTGAAAGACGCATCTAGGCGTTTACGTAATGTTATTTAACCGTGCCCGCAGAACCCAGAACATTTTTGTTCTTTGCCGCGTACATCTTTTTAAGCTCGTCACGTGCTGGTCCAAGATATTTGCGCGGGTCAAACTCGTCCGGATGTTCTCCGAAAACTTTGCGAATTATAGCGGTCATCGCAAGGCGTCCATCGGAGTCGATGTTGATTTTGCAAACAGCACTCTTTGCGGCTTTTCGCAACTGCTCTTCTGGAATACCAACGGAATCCGGGATTTTGCCGCCAAACTTTTCAACAATTTGCACATATTCGTGCGGAACGGAAGAAGAGCCGTGCAGAACAATTGGGAAGCCGTGTATCTTTTTTTCAATTTCTTCCAAAATGTCAAAGCGGAGCGGAGGCGGGATTAACACGCCATCTGGGTTGCGAGTACATTGCTCTGGCTTGAATTTGCAGCGACCGTGGCTGGTTCCAATGGAAATGGCGAGGGAGTCAACTCCTGTTTTGTTGACAAAATCCTGCACCTCTTCCGGCTGGGTGTAATGTGAATGTTCGGAAGAAACATCGTCTTCCACGCCAGCTAGCACTCCAAGCTCGCCTTCTACGGTTACATAGTCAGCACGAGAGTGAGCATAATCCACAACTTTTTTGGTCAATTCCACATTTTTTTCGTAAGGGTGGTGGCTGCCGTCTATCATAACGGAGCTAAAGCCTGTGTCTATGCAGTCTTTGCACAATTCAAAGGTATCGCCGTGGTCAAGGTGCAGGACTATTGGAATGTCGCAGCCAAGCTCGTGGGCGTATTCCACCGCGCCTCTTGCCATGTTCCTCAGCAAATTCTGGTTTGCATATTTGCGGGCACCGCTTGAAACCTGCAAAATAACGGGGCTTTTGGTTTCCACGCAAGCCTGTATTATAGCCTGCATTTGCTCCATATTGTTAAAGTTGTATGCCGGAATAGCATAGCCGCCCTTGATTGCGTCTGCGAACATCGCTTTGGTGTTTACCAGACCTAGTTCTTTGTACGATACTGCCATAGCTTAACCTCTATTAAGTGTTTAGGAGAATATAGTAAATACTATATTACCTCCATTAACCAAAGGAGCAGCCATGAAAAAACTCCCCTTAGTGCTTTTACTAACCTTATGCGCGGTCTTTTCCGCGTATGGGCAAACTAAAAAGCAGGATATAGCCAAATTGCTGGAAGCAATGGATGTAAAGGCACAGGCGGTGCAGATGATTGATATGATGCTGCCGAGTATGAAGGGGATGGTGCCAGGGGCACCAGCGGAATTTTGGGCAAAGTTCAAAGCGGGTGTGAAGATGGAGACTTTTGTGGAACTGCTCATCCCCATATACGATAAGCATTTCACCCATGATGATATAAAAGGTTTAATCAAATTTTATGAAAGTCCAATTGGGAAAAAATTTATAAAGGTTTCGCCCGCGATGACTCAAGATGCGTTCCAAGCTAGTCAAAAATGGGGGGAGAAATTGGCTCAGGATATAATCGTGGAATTGAAGAAAGATGGGTACTTCTAAAAAAATAGTCGTCTTGACCGGTGCGGGAATAAGCGCGGAGAGCGGGCTTAGGACATTCCGCGATGCGGACGGCTTGTGGGAAAACGAGCCTGTGCGGATTGTCGCAACGCCGGAAGGCTTTGAAAGCGACCCTGAGAGAGTTATAACATTTTACAATAAACTCAGAAATAGCTTAAAAAATGTGGAGCCCAATGCCGCCCACCACGCCCTTGTGAAACTGGAAGAGAAATACGGAGATGATTTTCTGCTCATCACCCAAAATGTGGATGATTTGCATCAAAGGGCTGGGAGCAAGAGGGTTATAGCAATGCACGGCGAGCTTTTAAAGGTTCGCTGCCTGGGTCACGGGGAGCACGTGATGTACTGCACGGAGAATCAACCTGAGAAATGCCCTGAATGTGGGGCTAAAATGCGCCCGCATATAGTTTGGTTCGGGGAAATCCCGTTTGAAATGAAGCGTATTCAAAAAGCCTTGACCCAGTGCGATTTGTTCGCCTACATAGGCACAAGTGGGGTTGTTTACCCGGCGGCTGGTTTTAGGCAAATGGCAAAATCTTCGGGTGCATATGTCGTATGCCTGAATTTGGAAGAAGTGGACGGCGGTTATACGGACGAATTTATTCAGGGCAAAGCTGGCGAAATTGTCCCGAAATGGGTAGAAAAATTATCCTAAAAAAATTTTCTTAACTTTTTCTTAACATTTTATTTATATTGTATTACAGTAACCACTGCTGGGAGTTAACCTTATGAAAAACATAAAAATAGGTACCAAGATAATAGTGTCTTTCCTATTCGCCACCGCATTGGCACTTTTTATGGGAATATATCTATTAAGAGGCATAGACAAACTTGATGATAAGACCGACCAGTTGTATAACTTAGGGTCGCTTCCTATGGGACTGCTTACAGAAACTGCGATGCAGGTGCAGGAATTACGCATAGGCGTTTGGAAATGGCAAAGCTCGGATACAGATGAAGAACGTGCCGCAGGAGTGAAAGCCTTAAACGACGCGCGCACTATTGCCAACGAACTAATTAACAGGCAAAAAGAGATGGTTCTGAATGAAACGGGGAAAACAATTCTGTACAATTTGCAGTCCATCATCGATAAATTTGTGGAGGAAGCGAACAATTACTTGAGAACCGCGAAAATTGACCCTGCTACAAAACGCGTCTTATCCGATGTTCCGCCTGAGCTTACAAAATCGGCTGGCGATATGCTTAAAGCCCTTCAGGCCGCCGCAGACAGGAGAATTACCGTAAATAAAACGTTGTCTGACCAAGCTTCGGACTTGGGGCATGAGCTAAGAGACACCGCCATCCCAATTCTAATAGCGGTGCTGGTTCTTTCCCTGGGTTTGGGCATACTCTTAACCTTTGCCATCACAAGCCCTATGAAAACCGTGGTAAGCACTCTTTCCAAGATAGAGAAAGGGGATATGACCGCCCGTGCCAACTTAGAGCGAGAGGACGAGCTGGGCATACTTTCCAAGGCTTTGGACAGCCTGGCTACAAGGTTCCAAAGCATATTCAAACAGCTCGGGAACGATTCCAATATGCTGGCAACTGCTGCGGAGGAGCTTTCCAGCGTGGGCAGGCAGGTATCCAATACTGCGGCGGAAAATGCCTCCCAGAGCGCAACCGTTGCCAGAACCACAGATGATACGGTTGCGAGCATAAACGCTATGGCGAGCAGTGCGGAAGAAGCATCTATGAGCGCAAACGAGGTAGCTGGAGCTGCCGAGCAGATGTCCACGAACATGAACACCATCGCAGCGGCTGTAGAGCAGATGAGCGCGAGCATAAGCGAGATAGCGAGCAATGCAGGCGATGCCAGCAATATAGCACACGAAGCCACGGATAGGTCTCACGAAGCGACCGACGTAATGGGCAAGCTCGGTGCTGCCGCCAAAGAGATAGGGCAGGTGACCGATGTGATTAAGAAAATCGCGGATAAAACCAATTTGCTTGCCCTTAACGCAACCATAGAAGCTGCAAGCGCGGGTGAAGCTGGAAAAGGGTTTGCCGTTGTTGCGAGTGAAATCAAAGACCTTGCTAATCAGAGTGCTATTAGCGCAGACGACATAGCTCGGCGCATAGATGGCATACAGGCAGGGACTGGCAAAGCCATTGACGTGATAAAAGATGTGTCTGATATAATCCAAAAGATAAACCACAGCGTGGATTCCATATCTGCACACGTTGGCGAGCAGACTAAGGCGAGCAACGAGATAGCGAGCAATGTTGCGCAGGCGAGTACCGGGTCTAAGCGCGTTGCTTCTGCCATAGGCGAAGTAGCCAAAGGCAGCAGAGACATAGCTCGCAATTCAGGCGAAGCGGCTAGAGGAGCAGGCGTGGTTAGCCAGAACGTGGCAGGCATAACCCAGAGCGCCAAGGAGAGTGCTCATGGAGCAGAGCAAATCAACCAGAGCGCGAATGAACTCGCTAGGCTGTCAAGCGATTTGAAAAACATTTTAAGTCAGTTCAAGGTGTAGTTTTCTATATTCCGCGAGAAATATGTTGCAAACTCGCGAAATGTTCAATAAAATACACAAACGCTACGACATGCTCAATCACCTGATGTCGGCAGGGCGTGATATTGCATGGCGCAAAAAATGCTGCAAAAAACTTCCAAAAAAGGAAAATGCGGTTGTGCTGGATTTATGCGGCGGCACAGGGGATTTTTCGCTTGCCTTCAAAAAAATTCTTGGTGATCCAAAATTCTCCATAGTTGGCGATTTCGCTGGAAAAATGCTCTCCGTTGCCGCTCAGAAAAGTCCCGATTTAATCCCCGTTCAGATGGATGCAACTGACATTCCGCTTGCGGATGGTTCTGTTGATATTATTTTAAACGGATTTGGAATGAGAAATATAAAGAATTTGGATTTGGCTTTTAGCGAGGCTTTTAGGGTGCTGAAACAAGGCGGCAGTTTTGCCACGCTTGAATTTTTTAAACCAGAAAAAAAAATTGCAACATTCTTTTATCAAAAAATCGCTCCGCTTGCCATTCCGTTTGCAGGCATGATGTTCAGCAAGCGCAATGCCTATCGTTATTTGGTGCTTTCCATCCTGAGTTTTATAACTTCAAAAGAATATGCGGCAAAAGCCCGTGCGGCAGGCTTTGCTTTGCGTTCCATAAAATCCCTTGATGGCGGGTTGGCACACATGGTGCTGTTGGAGAAAAAATGAACAAGCATCCTGTGTTGCTTGGCATAACCGGAGCTTCTGGGTCAATATATGCAAAGCGGTTTTTATCGCTGGCAAAAAAACATGGCTTTGCGGTGGAACTCATCATCACAAAAATCGGCGAACAGGTTATAAAACACGAACGCTGCGAGAGCATTTTGAAAGACTGCAAAAAAATCCACAGGATTGACGATTTCTTTGCACCGCCGGCAACCGGTGGTTCTAAATATCTGGGAATGGCTGTTTTACCGTGTTCAATGGGTAGTTTGGGGCGCATAGCCGCAGGCACAAGCGATAACCTGCTGATAAGAGCCGCTGATGTATGCTTAAAAGAGAGCCGCCCTCTTGTGCTTGTCCCCAGAGAAATGCCTTTTAGCGAAATACATTTGGAGAATATGCTGAGGCTAAAAAGGGCTGGGGCTACTATTATCCCTGCAAGTCCGCATTTTTACGAACATCCTAAAACGATAGAAGAGCTTGCAGACACAGTTGTTGAAAAGGTTTTAAAAGTTTTTCTAAATTTTACATAACATACGACATACGAGGATTATATGGCTTATTTAAACAAAGTGATGCTCATGGGAAATCTAGGCAAAGATGCTGAGGTTCGTCTTACGCAAAACAACAAAAAACGAGTTTCTTTCTCCCTAGCTACCACGCGCAGGTTTCGCAACCCGAATACCGGCGAGATGCAAGATGATACCGCTTGGCACAACATTGTCGCTTGGGACAGGCTCGCGGAGCGCATAGAGAAATTGGGAATAAAAAAGGGAACCCCGCTTTTTGTTGAAGGCAGGGTTTCTTACCGCCAGTGGAACGACCCACAAACAGGGCAAAAACACAATGTAACCGAAATATTGATGGATAATTTTGAATTTTTAGCCCCAAAGCAAAGTTATGCTGGCACTAGCGAAACCTCAGGCTACGATACTAGTAACGAATATGGGACAAATAATGTACCGCCACCGCCATCCAGTGATTCGGACGACCTGCCGTTTTAGTTAAAAGATGTTTAGCATAGATATTATACAAGTAGCGATTTTATGGTGCATAGCGGGTTTGACGCTTGTATGTGCTATAAACTCCCGTGGTGTTGTCAGGGCGGTGGTGTCTGGGCTTATCACCACTGCGATAGTTGTCACCTCTGTGTTCTTTTCCTACATGAAATACGATTCCGTTAAGCGGGAGATAGGCCTAGGGGAAACACCATCCGTTCCATCGAGTTCTAGCGAAACAACAACTGAAAACCGGACAAACAGCTGTTCTCCTGTAGAAAAGCATATATTGGAAGATGTGATAGCTATTTCAGATTCCATTTTGGCTTTTCCAAAATTGAAATACATAAACAATCAAGGCATAGAAAAACGTGAGATATTCGAGAGCAAAGCTCTTTCTCTGCGCAACAAAAGCATGGATTCCTATAGACAGGTCAGGGGTTTATTTGGGCCAGGGGATGAGAAATCGTGTTATTACGACTTATTGCTTGCGGCAGCGGATAATTTGCGGCTTGCAGGCTACGAAACACATAGCTTGTTTGGCCAGGAAAACGATAATGTGGGCGACAGTCTGAACAAAGCTGCGGTATATGCCGCACAAGCAAAAGCTGTATTTTTACAATTAAGGGAGCAGTTATGAAAAATGTTGCCATAGCAGGCGCAACTGGTGCAGTCGGGCAGGAATTATTGTCTATTCTGGCAGAGCGGAATTTTCCAATAAAGTCTTTAAAATTATTGGCTTCGTCAAGAAGCGCAGGCAGAAAAATAAAATTCAAGGGCGAGGATATAACCGTGCAAGAGCTTCGCCACGATTCCTTTGATGGCGTGGATTTGGTTTTGTCTTCCGCTGGCGGTTCCATCTCCAAGGAGTATATGCCCTCCGCTGTTAAAGCTGGCGCGGTGGTTGTGGATAACACATCTTATTTTAGAATGAATCCCGAAGTTCCGCTCGTGGTGCCAGAGATAAATCCGCAAGAGATTAAGAAACACAAAGGCATTATCGCAAACCCGAACTGCAGCACTATAATAATGCTGGTACCGCTATTCCCTTTATACAAGGCCTTTGGCATTGAGAGAGTTCAGGCGTGCACCTACCAAGCCTCAAGCGGTGCGGGAGCAACCGCTATGGAAGAACTCCGTTTAGAATGTGCGGCTCTTGCAGAGGGAAAAACCTTTAAACGTACCGTTATCCCTCACCAATACGCTTTTAATTTATTCCCGCACAACTCCTCTTACAATGATGGCAGCCCAGATAAATCCGCTGTCCATGCGCCTACCGGCTATTGCGAAGAGGAATGGAAAATGATAGCCGAAACCCATAAAATTTTTGGGGACAGCAGTTTGCGTGTGAATGCAACTTGCGTCAGAGTCCCTGTTTTAAGGGCACATTCCGAGGCTTTGAACATAAGATTTTCCAAAAAGGTGAGCATCTCGGATATTTATGGCATTTTGCGCGAAGCACCGGGTGTTGAAATTTTGGAAGAGCCGTCAAAAAATCGCTGGCCCATGCCCATAGATGCGAGTGGCAAAGATCCCGTGCTCGTAGGCAGGATTCGCGTTGACCAATCTCAGGAAAACACTTTTGATATGTGGGTTGTTGGTGACCAAATTCGCAAGGGCGCAGCTTTAAATGCTGTGCAGATAGCGGAGCTTTTGTAGGGGGTTTATTATGGTATTTTCTTTAGTAATGGGTTTAGCGCTGTTCGCAATCACTTGCTATCTTATACTTTTGTTTTTTCAGGTGCACAAGGTTGAAAAAAAGATATCGGACTTGATTCTGATGGTTGAAATACATCTATTGAATAAGTATGGGCATAATCCGAATGCGAATGTGAAAATGCTTGACTTAAAAAAAGCAATGGCAGAGGAAGAGTAAATGTTGCCTTTTGGTGAGGTTCCGCACCCCAATTGGATTGAAATAGACCTTGATAATTTGCAGAGCAATATTCGCTATGTCAAGAGTTTGCTGCCCGATAATGTAAAACTGTTATTGCCCGTAAAAGCCGATGCTTATGGGCACGGTTCGCTTGCCGTATCTTTTGCGGCTATGGAAGCGGGAGTTGATTTTTTAGGGGTTGCGCATCTGTTTGAGGGTGTTGCTTTGAGGGAAAACGGCGTAAAGGCACGTGTTTTGATTTTAGGGCCTTGCCACGAAAGCGACATTCCCCTTTTGCTGAAATACGATTTAACCCCATCCATCCCAAATTTTGAAACTGCGGCAAAGCTATCTGGTTCTAAAATAAAAATTCACATACAAATAGATACAGGCATGCATCGTTTTGGGATAAAGCATAGCAATTTTGAAGAGATAAAAAAGATATGCGAGCTTCCGAATTTGGAGATAGAAGGCATTTATTCCCATTTAGCCACCGCCGATATGCAGGGGCATCCCGCTATGGAAAAGCAGCTTGAGCGATTTGACAATTTACTAAAGGAATTGGAAAAAGCCGGGAAACGCCCTCCGCTTTGCCACATAGCAAATTCACCAGCGACCCTTTTATTCGCAGGCAAAACCCATTACGATATGGTTCGCCCCGGTATAGCTCTTTACGGCTATGACCCCACTGGGGAATTCCCGTCCAAATTTCCCATAAAACCCGTGCTGAAACTTCGCTCAACCGTGCGTGCTTTGCGAGATGTTGAAGCAGGCGAGGGGATTTCTTACGGGCATTTTTTTGTGGCAAAAAAGGATATGCGGGTTGCAACGGTTGCCGTTGGCTATGGGGACGGCTATTTGCGCGGTGAGCCCAGCAAAGGCGTGATTTTTATACAGGGCAAAGCCTGCCCCATTCTAGGGCGTGTGTGCATGGACGCTTGTATGGTGGACGTGAGTGAGGTTCCAAAGGTGAAGGTAGGCGACATAGCGGAGTGCATAAACGGGGAGCTTTCTGGGCAAATTTCCGTTGAAGCCTTTGCCAAGGAACACAACACCATCTCTTACGAAATCACAACCCGCATGGCTCGCCGCCTTTACAGAATTTACTGCTACAAAGGGAAAGTAAATGGCTGGAACGAGGTGAAAAAAGAGCTTGGGGTGGAGTAGCTATATGCCCAAATTCCCTATAGAATAAAGCGGAATATTAAGTAAATTTTCGCGTTTTTCGTAATTTGAAAGGGAAGCACGAATGGCAATTTGAGGATTGTATTTTTCAATATACACTCCAAGGCTTTTGGATTTTGTGCTTTCTCCGCTTTTAACTTCTATTGGTATAATTTTGTCTTCGTATTGCACAACAAAATCCACTTCTGCTTTTCCAGTGCTGTTAGACCAATAATAAATGGGAATGTTTTTGGGTTTTAATTCTTGCAAAACAAATTGTTCTGCCAAGGCTCCCTTGAATTCCTTAAATACCTCGTGGTTTTTGCTAAAAAATGTTTTTACATCCAACTTTGCAGAAGCAGCGAGCAAGCCTGTGTCTAGCATATAAAGTTTAAATGAATTCCTTTCTTCATAAGCTACAAGCGGAATTTTTGCCTCTTCGGTATTGGGGATTTTATACACAAGCCCTGTATTGACAAGCCAATCCAAAGCATTTTCAAATTCTGCTGCCCTGCCTCCTTGTTTTATTTCTTTATATACAAACTTTTTCTTTTCTTTTGCCAAATGAACAGGAATAGAATCCCATAACATACGAACCTTTGGAATATCCACGCCTTTTATGTGCTTCAAAAAATCTTCTTTGTAACTGGATAAAATTTGTTCCTGAATTTGCCTTGTGAGAAGCAAATCTCCCGTTCGCACATAAGTTTTAACCGCTTCTGGCATTCCGCCTATGTAAAAATATTGTTTTAGTTTTTCTATTGCCAAAGCGTGTATGTTCAGTGAATTTTCATCGCCAATTGCCTCCAAAAATTCATAAAAAGTCATAGGATAAAGCGTTAGTTTATCTACTTGCCCAACCGGAAATTTCCCGCTCGCTATGCCCAAAAAACTGCCCGCCGCCGCTATGTTATATTCCGGAGCTTCTTCGTTGAAATATTTTAAGGAATCTTTTGCTCTTTGGCATTCTTGAATTTCATCAAATATGAGCAAGGTTTCCGTATTTATTTCTTGCTTGAATATGGCTTTTAAAGAATCAATTATATGATGCGGCGAAATGTTATCTGCAAAGTAATCGTGAAGCTCCTTGTTTTTGTCAAAATTTAAATATAATGTATTTTTGTATTCATTTTTGCCAAATTCCTTTAAAATATATGTTTTGCCAACCTGCCTAGCCCCATAAAGCACAAGCGGTTTCCTATTTTGGGAGTTTTTCCAAGTAATCAAGGAATTATAGATACCTCTCCTCATACCCGACAAATATAGTAAATTTTCACACTTTTTGTCGGCAAAAAGTGTGAAAATTTAACGCCGATTTTTTTAAAAAAAATGCTAAAGTTTTCCCGTTTTCTGCCGATAAATAACAAGGTACAGCTGTATACCCCAGAAACGCTGAGGGGGTATATAATTGAAAAAGAGGGTTAGTCGGCGTTTGCTATATTACCATTGTTGCGGGTAAAAAGGCCGCAAAAGGAGTGTTTTTATGCCTATAGCTTCTATTTCCGGTAGCTCCAGTAGCCAATCGGTACGCACCAACATGGAGCCTGTAAAAGGCGTTTCTAGGGATGTTAAAAACAAAGAAAAGCCTGAAGACAAAGATGTAATTACTAAGCAGAATGAGGAAAGTAACGCCATGAAGCCCGGCGTTACCAATAATGAGAAGTATAAAAGCGTTAAACAGGTTGATATTAACGCTGAGTGAGCTATGGCATTGCAGATAGGGACGGATTTTGGAAAACAAGCTAACCAAGTTGGTTCCGGAAAGCTAACTGGTCAAGTTGGTTTGGGAAAGCTGGCTAGCCAAGATGAGAAGGTTGCTAATCAAGAGGAGGTTAGCACGGAAAAGCCCAACCCCCCTGTGATGACGCTTTTAGATTCTTTGTCTGACAATGAATTCGAAAGCGTTAAAAAAGTTGATACGGTGGATACAGTAGTTTAGAAACAAGGAGGTTTCTATGATAGTGCAAGTTGATAAAGCCGCCGGGTTGAGTATAACCCATCAGGTTGCTGATAGGCAAAAAGCCCTTTCCAAAATCCATGAAAAAATGGGAACCGGAAAGAGGATTAACCGTGCGCAGGATGATGCCGCCGGTCTTGCCATTGCAAAAACTTTGGAAGCTATGTCCAGAGGCTACAAAGCGGATTCCATAAATATTGGCGATGCTATGAGCGCTCTGAACATCGGAGAAGGTGCAACTCAGGGCATTACCGATATGCTCGGGCGTATGCGCGAGTTGAGCCTTCAGGCAGCCAATGATACTTTAACCGATAACGAACGCAATGCCTTGAACGGAGAATTTCAGGAGTTGAAGAAAGAAATTGACAGGCAAACAAAAAGTACTCAGTTCAACACACAGGATGTGTTATCCGGTCAAAGCCCTTTGAGTGATGGCACTGGCAAATTCCAGGTTGGTCCTAATGCTGGCGGCCCAAATGTAATAGACGTCGCTAAATCCGACCTACGTCCAGAGACTCTTGGGATTATGAATATGGATATATCCTCTAGGAACGGTGCGACAGCCGCCATAGATGGAATAAATAAAGCCAATGAAATTGTCAATAATACGAGAGTCAATTTTGGCGTACAGTACAACCGCTTGGAACACACCTACAATAACAACGAAAACATAAATATCAACACAACCGCAGCTCTTTCTTTAATAGAAGATTTGGATTTTGCCAAAGGATCTATGGATAAAGCTAGGGATGATATTCTAAACCAAAGCGGAATTATGGCTCTGCGCAATTTCCAGGAAGTTTCTAGAAATTCAATGTTAGCATTACTAGGTAATTAGGTGGAGAGCAATCCTGATTCAGAAAACAATTGGGGAAAAAAAGAAGCGGTTCGCCTTTATGCTTACGGTGCTGCATACACCGCTGGCAGATTAAAATCTCACCAGATGCTTTTGGAAAAAGCCATGCTCCTTATGCATGCGGTTAGGATGGGTGATTTGAAAAAGCGAGACCAAATGCAAAATATAGTTGCATATTTGCAATCCAGTTTGGATTTGCAATATGACGAAGCTCAAAATTTGTTCATAGTTTATGGGTATGTATGGGATGCTTTGGAAGTAGCTACCCCAGAAACATTAGATATAGCAGAGGAGTTTTTAAGGGAAATTCGAGAGTTGATAATGGAAGTTCATCGCAGGCAACCTAGACCTATTAAAAAGAAAAAAAGATAATGGAAAGCATTTCTATAAAAAATTTGAAGTTTAGCCTTAGAACTTATGTAAAATCTGAATTACCGAGAGTTACAGGTAAATCACTTTCAGGTGTTTTGAGCAAAACGCTTAATGAAGTGAAAATAGCTAATACTATTTTTATGCCATCATCGGTTAATATTTTGGACGGGGTAAACATATCTCTTGAAAGAGGCGAGATGCTTTGCATTTCTGGAAAATCCGGTGCGGGCAAGAGTTCGCTCTTGCGTGTAATAGCTGGTTTGGAAAAAGCCTCAGATGGAGAAATTTCGCTTTTTGGTGAACCCATTAAATCAAATGAATGGACAGCTCTTTCAATGGCGCAAAAAGGCATTGGTTTTGTGTTTCAGAACAGCGCTTTGATTTCCGATTTAACCGTAAAAGAAAATATAGCTATTCCGCTCCTCTATCACAATATGGGAACAAATGAGGAGATTGAGCAAAAAGTGAATCGCGCTCTTTTGCTGATGCTCGCTAACGGTTTTGCAAACGACTATCCCTATTCCCTTTCCCTTGGGATGCGAAAGAGAGTTGCCGTTGCGCGCTCTTGGGCAATGGATGCGAAGATCCTTCTTTTGGATGAACCTACAGCTGGTTTGGATAGAAACAGCCGCATAAATTTTTTGTCGTTGATGAATAACCTAAGAGAACTTTATAAAACTACTATCATAATGGTTGTAAGTGATTTGCAAATAGCTTACGACACAAATAGCAAAATATCTTTTTTAATGGATAAAAAGCTAACCCCTCCTATGTATTTTGATGAGATTAAAGATAACGCTGACCCACGCATTAGAGCTATGGCTGGGTAGGGTAAATTTTTTCCATCAAATAACTTTCGACATTCTCAATTTTAACAATATCTTGCTTCATCGAGTCTCGCTCGCGAATGGTCACAAGGCCGCGCTTGTCTTCGCCGTCTTTGCCTATGGTGCCAAAATCTATCGTTACGCAATAGGGCGTACCTATTTCGTCTTGGCGGCGGTAGCGTTTGCCTATGCTTTGAGTTTCATCGTATTCAACAGGGAAACGTTTTAACAATTGCTTGTAAAGATTTTCGGCAACGCTCATCAATTCATCATCTTTTGAGAGCGGCAGAATCGCAGCTTTGACAGGTGCAACGGTAGGGTGAAAATGAAACACCGCGCGGTCTTCGCCGTTTTCTGTTTTTTCAATATCATAAGCATCGCAGAGCATAACCAGCAGAAGTCTGTCTACGCCGAGCGCAGGCTCAATTACAAAGGGGATATATTTTTCATTCGCAATTTTATCGTGATAGCGCAAGTCAACCTTTGAATGTTCAATATGCTGCGTTAAATCAAAATTTGTACGCGAAGCCACACCCCATAGCTCGCCCCAGCCAAAAGGAAATTCGTATTCAATGTCGCTTGTGCCGTTTGAGTAATGCGAAAGCTCTTCTTTGGAATGTTCCCTTATCCTCAATTTTTCTTTGCGAATTCCAATTTCACTGAGCCACTCCATGCAAAAATCCTTCCAATATTTGTACCATTCCTGCTCAGTGCCAGGCTTGCAGAAAAATTCCATTTCCATCTGCTCAAATTCCCGCGTGCGGAAAATAAAATTGCCCGGAGTTATTTCGTTTCTGAAGCTCTTTCCTATTTGCCCAACCCCAAACGGGATTTTTTGGCGGCAGTTATCGGCTATATTTTTGAAATTGATGAATATGCCCTGAGCAGTTTCCGGACGCAGATACACTTGGTTTCCCGTACCTTCAACAACGCCTATTTCCGTTTTGAACATCAAATTGAAAGAACGCGGCTCTGTCCAATCTTTGCTGCCGCATTTGGGGCATTGGATAGCATTTTCCCGCATCATTGCGGCTATTTCCGTGAAATTTTTGCCCGCAACGGCTCCAGCACCTAATTTTTCCTCCAATAGATGGTCTGCCCTTGCCCTTTCTTTGCACACTTTGCAGTCCACCAAAGGGTCGCTGAAGCTGCCCACGTGCCCGCTAGCTTCCCAAACTTTGGGGTTCAAAAGGATGGAGGAGTCCAAACCTACTATATCGCTACGGCTTGCAACGAATTTTTTCCACCATAAATCCTTTATATTGCGCTTTAACTCCACGCCATAAGGGCCATAATCCCATGTATTTGCCAAACCATCATAAATTTCCGAGCCTGGGAAAATTATACCACGCCTTTTGCAAAGCGAAACCAAATCTTTTAAAGCGTCTTGAACTTTTTTTGCCATATAAGGAATGTAGAAAATATCTACATTATTAATCAATAGACTATTAGCCGAGTATGAAAGCAGAGTATTTAAATCCATTTTTGAAATCAACCGTGGAGACGTTTAGCATCATGGTGAATCTTCCTGTTACGCTTGGCAAGATTTATCTACTTAAAGAACCTAATCCAACAGATATTTCCAGCCTTTTGGAATTCCACGGAGATGTGAGGGGCAAAGTGGCTATACTCTATACTTTGGATGTAGCTCTAAAGATAAGTTCTAAATTTTTGGGTGAACCCATAACAGAACTGAATGAAGACGTTGCAGACGCCATTCGTGAAATAGCTAATATAATAGCAGGTTCTGCAAAAAAATATATGCCAGCTTTGCACTTGACAATGTCGTTGCCAAGCATTGTGCGTGGCCCGAGCAAGATTCTTGAAGGGCGAAAACTTCCGGTGATATGCATCCCTTTTAGTTGCGAATGCGGCAATTTTATTATGGAAGCTAAAATGAGTTCTGGCAAATCGGTTTTTGATGATTGAACCTGCGGAGCGGGTATTTTTGTTTACTATTTTTCCGTTATGAACATACTTGTTACTGGTTGCTGCGGATTTATAGGAACAAACTTTGTAAAACTTGTTTTGAAGGAAAAGCCCGATTGGAATGTTGCTAATATAGATGCATTGACTTACGCAGGCAATATTGAAAACTTAAAAGAGCTTGAGGGTAATAAGCGTTACAATTTTTTTAAAGGTGACATAGCAGAAGAAACGGATATTTGTGGTGCAGGGGATCTGCTCACAGGTAAGCTGGACGCCATTGTGCATTTTGCTGCGGAATCGCACGTGGATAATTCGATAAAAAATCCTGGTGTGTTTATCAGAACAAATGTAGAAGGGACTTTGAAATTGCTGAAATACGCAAAAGAAAAAAATGTGAGATTTTTGCAAGTTAGCACAGACGAAGTTTATGGAGCACTTGGAGCCACAGGCTATTTTACCGAAGATACTCCTCTTGCTCCCAACAGCCCTTACAGTGCGTCTAAGGCAAGCGCAGACTTTTTGGTGCGTGCATGGCATGAGACCTACAAGCTGGATACCGTGATTACCCGTTGCTCAAATAATTATGGCCCATATCAATTCCCGGAAAAGCTGATTCCGCTTGCGGTCACAAATCTAATGCGGGAAAAAAAAATTCCGGTATATGGCAAAGGCTTGAACATTCGCGACTGGCTTCACGTGGAAGACCATTGCAGAGGGATTTTGCTCGCTTTGGAAAAAGGCGAAGCTGGCAGGGTTTATAATATTGGCGGGAACAACGAATGGAAAAATATAGATATTGCTCGTGAACTTGTAAAAATAATGGGGCTTGGCGAAGAGCAAATTGAATTTGTCACCGACCGCCTTGGGCATGATTTCCGCTATGCCATAGATGCTACCCGTATCCGCAAGGAACTCGGCTGGGAACCAAAATACACATTCAGCACGGGATTGCCAGAAACTGTAAAGTGGTATAAAGAGAATGAAACTTGGTGGAAACCGTTGAAAGATAGATTGCAGAAAAAATGACGTCTGTTAAGAGACACATTGCGGTATGTTTTCTCTGCATAATTTTGTTGGGATGCGGTGGGGAATGGGAGAGTGCACCAGTTGGGAAAACTTCTTGCTCATTCGGTTCCTTTAACGATTTTATACCCGCAGGGCGCAGACCATATAAAATGGCTTCTGGAAATAACGGAAACAATCTCTATGTTCTAGACGATTCCTACCACAATGTGCATACTTATAGCAGAGATAATTTATATGAGTGCGCTTTTAATTTTGAAGATTCATATTCTTTCAACGGGTTTTTGAGTGATGTAATTTCTGCTGGTAGCAATTTTTATGTTCAAGATAGAGCGCAATTAAAATCTCGGGACGATAATAAAATATGCGATGCGAGGGACGGCGTTTTTTCAATTTATGGAAACGAGCTTGCGGTTGGGAGCAATATGGGGATAGAAATTTGGAACATAGCACAAACGTCGTGTACAAGGGGCGTAAATGTATCTTTGCAAAAAGTTTTGGCTTTAGCGGCGACTGGTAGCGAATACTATGCAGCGGAGGGGGGGATTGCAACCGAACCGCAGAACCTCGCTATGTTTTCAAAAAATGGTTCTGTTTATAGAGAGCCGCTGTCTTCAACGCCGGGCAATGAAAAAAATTTCTGTTCCGCAGACAGGGTGGCCGCAAACGATTACGGGGTTTATCTCTTGGATAAGAAATGCAAAAAAATAGGGATTTTCGATAATCAGGCGGTTTGGCGAAAAACCATAAGCCTAGATGCCATCGGCGTAAGAAATGTTTTGGATATAGCTCCGGGCGAATACTCATATATTTTTATTCTGCACGAGAGAGGGGTGGAAAGATTGAATGTGTTTTAAAATTTTGGCGGGTATTTAAACGAAAACCTAATACCAGCTTTATTGTGAACAATAGACATATCGCCTTTGCTTATCACATTCATTCCTATAATCATATCAAAACTATGAATGGGTTTGCAAGACATTGCTCTAATATCTTTGAACAGAATATTGTTGGGTAACATCAAAGACAGCATGTGAGTATTAACAATAGCTATTCCATTAGCGTGTTTCATTTGAACTTCCGCTATATTTGGAAGTCTTAATTTTTTAGCAATGGTTTCCGATATAACGCAACAATTTGCACCTGTATCCCAAAGTGCTTTTAGGTTCACTCCCGTACCAGTTTTTTGATTAAAAGCAGAAACATTTACAATGATTTCGCCAATTTCAGAATCATAATCTATTGCAAATGAATTTTTAGACATTATCAAAACGTAATGAATAAGGTATATTTATGCTGTATGCAGAATCATCTGGCAAACATTTGTAAACAGAATAATTTCCAGCCCCAAATTTTTGTTCACCGATTTCAACTGCCTCTCCAAGCGAATCAAAAGCGTCTATTATCTTTCTGCCTGAAAGCAACAACTCTTTGCCAAAGAAACGCTTGCAAAGCTCCTTTTGATGCTTTATGAAATAGTTCAACGCTATTTTCTGTTTTGAAAGTTTTCTTTCCATAATAATTAATATAGAAATTTGTCTGCCAAGCTTCCCTTTTGTCTGAACCAAAATTACCAAAGCAGCAAGAACGCCAAAAAGCACTACACGTTGAACGGCGGAGCCGTTCCGTGCTATTGCTGCGAAACACACTAATGTACACAGGTTGCAAGGGCGGCAGCCCTGCGAAAAAATGGGGGGTTCCAAAAGGGGGCGGCAAGCCACCTTAAAAGAATCGTTGAAAAACTTGATAAAAGTAAATTTATTATTGAATTAAATCAGATAGCCAAAAACAACTTGGATATAATCGACAATGGCGTTTCCAAAAACTTCAAAAACAAGGCCTCAAATAGACAAAAATAACGGAAATTATGGGGTAAAATTATCACACCATTCTTTTAACTATATGAATCCTAATAAGTTAGTAGTTTCTAGGAATTATCGGATAATTTAATTACTATCTTACTCAATAAAATCGAATTTAGGAGTTATTTATGCCACTTAAAGTATTTATAAGTTATTCTCATAAAAATGAGGCTGACAAGAACGAATTTATAAAACATCTTTCTCCGATAGTAGACAAAAAAGACATAGAAATATGGCACGACAGGGAAATGCCGCTAGGTACAGCTTTAAATGACAAGATAAAAAATGAGATAAATAAGTCAGATATTATATGTCTTATGGTATCAGCTGATTATTTAAATTCCATAGCTTGTAAAAATGAGAAAAATCTAGCCTTTGAAATAAAGAAAAAAAGATATATAGATATAGTTCCAATAATAATTTCTGACTGCGGATGGAAAGATGATCCTGATATATGTTCAATTTTAGCACCTAACGATGGAAAACCAATATATGATTATGATAATAAAGATAAAGTCTGGAATATCATTTATGAAGAATTTAAAAAAGTAATAGAGAATGCAAAAAAGATAAACGAATTAGAATTATCTGATACTCATAAAATTTTTTTGAATAACGCTGATTTATTAGCAAATGCTCATGCAGATAAAGGAACAGTTTTTTTAGATGACATATTTGTATATCCAAATCTAACAAAGATGGATGAAGTTACAGATAGAGAAAAAACAATAGACTCAGAAATTTTTATAGAAGAATTTTACAAAAATAAAAAAATTCTATTAGCTGGCGAAAATCAATCGGGAAAAACCGCCCTATGTAAAAAAATATATACTAAATTAAAAGAAACTGGCTTTATACCTATTTACTTGAAAGACGCAAAATTTGAAGGGAAAATAGGAAATATAATAGAAACCGCCCTAAATAAACAATATGAAAATAAAACAAATTTTAATTATGAAAATAATATGGAAAGGATAGTATTGATAATTGATGATTTTTATATTCTTTCAGATAAAAACAGATTTATGAAAAAAATATCGTATTTTGGAAATCAAATTATAGTAGTAGACGACATTTCTACTTTTAACTTTAGAGATGAAGCCTTAACAAAACAGTATAGTAGATATAGTATTAAACCATACGGACCAAAGAAAAGAAATTCACTTATTAGAAAATGGATTAGCATGAATAAGGAATATGATAATAATGATGATAACTACAAACTAATAGATGCAAAGACGGAATTTGTTGATAATTTGTTTAAAAAAACTGTGGGAAAAGGCGGGTTGCAATCTTATCCGTTTTTTATATTATCTCTATTAAATATATTCGAGACAACCAGCAGTAAATTAGATACAGAATTTACATCGCAAGGTCATTGTTATCAAACTCTAATTTATTTATACCTTAGGAAAGAGAATGTAAAAAATGAAGATTTAGATATGTATTTTAATTTTTTGCCGGAAATGGCCAATTATTTATTTGAAAAAAACACCAAAGAGTTGGCACAAATGGATTTTACTGATTTTTGGGAAAGGTATGAAAAAAATTACAACGCTTACAGAGGACAAAAGGTTTTGTTGGAAACATTACATAATTCAAAAATTTTTTTGAAAAATAATTTTGGCAACTATGTTTTTGAGTATGATTATCTTTACTATTACTTTATTGCTAAATATCTTTCCGAACATATAGAAAGCAAACTTGATATTATAAAAAATATGATTACCAATCTTCACAAAAGGGAAAATGCTTATATATTGATATTTTTATTTCATCATACTAAAAATGATAAAATAATAGAAGAACTTTTAAAAGCGGCAAAATTTATATTTGATTCTATTGAGCCAATTTCTTTGAAAAAAACGAATTGAAATTTGTAGATGAAAGGATAAAAAATATAATAGCAGAAGCAATATTACCTGAAAATTTAAACCCTGAAAAAGAAAGAGAGGAGAGATTAAATATTCAGCAAGATGTTGAAGATTTAGATATTGAAGATAAGGAAGATTTGCTAGATAATAACTCTAGCGATCCCGTATTAGAACTGAGAAAAGGAATAAAAACTATAGAAGTAATTGGGCAAATTGCCAAGAATAGAGCAGGTTCCTTGAAAAGGCAAAAAATAAAAGAAATTCTTGCTGAAGGCATAAATATAAATCTAAAAATTTTTGCGTTATTATTAAAATTAATAAATGAACAAGAGGAACGGGTAATTGATTTTATATCTGCTAAACTGAGATTATATATGAGGCATAAAAATATTGAGAATATGCAACTAAGAAAATATGCAACAGAAATATTCTGGGGTTTACCTTTTATAGGTACTTATAATACTGTAAAAAATATTATTCATTCGTTAGGTTCAGACAAACTTTTAGATGTTATTTCTGAGTTATACAATGAAAATAAAACCCCAGCAAATTGTTTGCTTAAGCATGGAATTTTTATGTGGTACGGAAAAAATTTACAATTAGATAACATAAAAAGAGAGCTAGAAGAAAAAGATTTTTCAGAAACAGCAAAAAAAGTTATGCGTTTTTTGATAGTAGAGCATTGTTCAATGCATAAAATTTCTTCGAGGGAAAGACAAAAAATAGAAGAATTCTTGGGAACACAACCAAACTCTTTTATGCAAATGAAATTTGAGAATAAAAAATAGCTAAAATAAAGAAAATTATGAGGTAAGGGAATTAGAAAAATTGTATAGGAAGTATTGGAGTATGAAAAATGAAGATGCAGAAAATTGGTTTGATGAAGGAAGAGAGTTTCATAAATCTGGAAATTTAGAAGAGGCAATTAGATACTATTCCAAAGCCGTTAGCTTAAAATCAGATTATGCGGAGGCTTTTAATAATTGGGGGAATGCTCTTTCTGATTTGGCTAAAAGCAAGCAAGAAGAATCTTTATTCCATGAAGCCTTTAAAAAATATGACAGTGCTATAAATTTTAAATCGGATTATACGGAAGCTTTTAATAATTGGGGGAATGCTCTTTCTGATTTGGCTGAAATCAAACAAGACAAGTCTTTATTCCATGAAGCCTTTAAAAAATATAGCGAGGCAATAGGGACAACCATGTACAATGCTTTTGTTTATTATAATTGGGGAACAGCACTGTATCATTTGGCAGATTATGAATGGAATGAATCATTATTCGAAGATGCTGCTAGAAAATTCAATGAAGCGGCAAAAGGAAGCCAAAATGATGAAGATATTTTTAACAATTGGGGAAATGTCCTTTCCGATTTAGCTAAAATCCGAAAGGACGAATCACTATTCAAAGAAGCCATTGATAAGTATAATATAGCAATACAATTAAACCCTAATGACGCTGATGTTTTTTGTAATTTAGGTGAAACAATTTTTGATCTAGCAAAAATTAAAAAAAATAAATCGTTATGCAAGGAATCGGCAAAATATTTTAAAAAATCAAAAAAAGATATTTTAGATATACTTGTTAATTTGAGTGAAGATAATGAAGATATTATAAAAACAGAAATTCTTTATCCAATATTAGAAGATTCAAATACCAATGATGGTCGGTTCTTTCAAGAAGTTACAGGATGTTTATTAGATAAAACGAAAATAAATGAATATAAAGAGGTCTATATTCGTTCCATTTTAATTATCAGTCAACTTCATATCAGCAATAAAAACGAGAAGTCAGTGGCACATTATCGAGAAAAAACCATTTCGCAAGAAATGTTATTTAATGATTCAAAAATCAGATTAAATGCTGTCAATTATTCTAATGACCCTACCGAAGGAGAAATCTTACTCAAATACTTATTCGGAGAAAAACATCCTTCAAGGGAATCATTAAATATTGGATATGGAGCTTTTGCTGGCTGTTTTACATTTAATTATAACAGTTTGAATCAATTTCGGCTTTATGGTAAAGAAAAAGAAAAAGAAGGAACTGGATTATCACTCGTTTTCCGTAACAGTTTTTTCAACAAAGAAGCGAAAATGGCTATGAAACGATTAAATCCAGAAAACAGTGATTCGTTAAGAGGGAAAAAAGAATATGAAAAATATGCTCTTTTTCGTTGTATATATATTGACCCTATAACACAGCAAGTAGAAACAATAGGGGTAGGGCAAAAAGAAAAGTATCTTTTTTTTCGAGAAGAAAAAGATAAAAAATCAGATGAAGATATTAAAAAAGATTATAATGAATATATAAAAGAAATTAATAAGATTATTGATAAAATAAAAAAGAATATGGAAGGTTTAAGAAAGTTAATTAGAGAATTAGATCATACAATAGTAGGGCAATTACTTATCAATTTGCGTTATCTTACCAAACATATTGCTTTCAAAGAAGAACAGGAGTGTAGAATTATAAGAATATGCCATTTGTATGACCCAGATGATAAAATTGTAATTAAGATAGGCGATGGTTACAAGCAAATATATATTGAGTATGAGCCTAAAGTTTCAGATCACATAGAAAAAATCTATTTTGGTCCCAAGGCTACCGAAATGGAATTATTTCAAGATATTTTGAAACATAAAAATATACGTATTTTTTGTGAAAAATCGACTAATCCATTGGCGTAGAAATACCGTTTAAAAGGTTTTAAGAATTTTGTATATTATACCCATATGAAATACACCACTTTTTTCGCCGCATCAGCACTTTCGCTGTTTATATGTTTATCCACAATGGGCTGCGGAACGCAGCACTTTGTGCTTTACAAGGTTGGGGAAGCTTACGCAAGTCCGCCAGACTATGACAAAGCCATTGAATACTACAAAAAAGCTATCAAGTCAAAGCCTGATTATGCAGAGGCTCATTATGGTATAGGGCAAGCATATTTAAGCAAGGGTGATTGCGACAGTGCGATTAAATATTTTAATATAGCCGATACATTGAAACCCGATAGTGCCCATGCTAAATACTCAGGGTTTGTTTATGCTGGCCTTGGGTTTGCTTACAGCTATCAAAAAAATGATAGCATGGCTTTGGAATATTACAAAAAGGCTGTCGCGCAATACAATGATCCCAAGGCATATCTAGGCTTGGGGCTTGTTTATCTGAACAAAAAAGATTACAAAAACATGATTGACAACATTGGAAAAGCCATAGAGTTAGATTCAAGCTTAGTTGAGAACCTCAAAAAAAACCTTGAGATGAGATCCGATTTAGTTGATGTGTACATAGGCATAGCGGATGCCTATAAAGGCAAAGGGGACTACGACAATGTGATTGAATACTACCAAAAGGTTTTCAAGCTCGCCAACGATGCAAAATCGCTTTATGCCATAGCTGCGGCTTACAAAGCAAAAGGCGACGCAGCCAAAGAACAGGAGTATGAAAATAAAGCGAAAGAGCTTAGCAACAAGCATGGGGAGTAGGGACATTTTTTATATATTTAAGCATAGTCATTTAAAGAATTACTTATGAACGAACTAAAAAAATTGCTATCAATCAACGGTGGCGGTCTATATGGCGTAGGTGTAGCCAATTGGCTCACCAAATTTGATTCTAAGTGGAAACCAGATTATGTTACAGGTACATCTGTGGGTTCCATAATCGCTAGCCTTATCGCCATAGACAAACCCTACGAGGTGATAGCCGATATGTTCAACGGCGACCTGCCAAAGAAAATATTCTCAAAGCCTAGCTTCCCTAAAAACTTACTGCCAACTGGATATACTTATGACAATGTTGAAGCCAAGAAAGTACTCAAAGAGCAGTTCGGCGATTTGAAAGTCAAAGATGCCAAAATACCACTTATCATAGTGGCTTGGAATTATTCAAAGAAAAAAGCAAAGGTATTTACCCACAAATACAATTCGGATTACTTTCTCAGAGATGCTGTGCTTGCATCCATGTCTGCTCCGACATATTTCCCGATTTGTGAACTTAAAGACCCCGCTACTGGCAAAGCAGACCAGCTTGGCGATGGTGGTGTTTGCGGAAACGATCCCTCTATGGCGGGCATAGCCGCAATGCGCGAAGCGGGTATCCGAATATCGGATATACGCTGCCTGTCTCTAGCGACATCTGGCTGGCCCGAGGAAAAGACGATAAGCCCAGGTACGGCTGTTAGCTGGCTTCCTCTTGTTGTCGGTATCCTAACCCTTGGAAATGCCGATTATAGCTCTTTCTGTGCGAGGCAAATGTTGAGCAACAACTATATGCAAGTTATCCCTAAGATTCCGCAAGGCAATTTGGATGAATTCAAGCTGATCCCCAAGATACGCGATGGTTGGATGGCTGTAGATGCCGCACCTGCCATTAAATTTCTCACAGGAGATCCGCCTGAGAGTACCAAATTATTTTAAACCTAACGATTTACATCCTAACCTTGCGTTGTGGTGCAAAAGGGTTGCTTGATTGGCTGCCTTTTTTTGCCCCGCCTGGTTGCATTTTTGCGTCTGATGATACACCGATGGCAACGGGGGTGTTTATGTCTAAACCATCTAACACATGGCTTTTTGTTCCATCAGAAATTCCTAAGCCAATTCGCTTGGCTTGCAAATTTCCTTTGCTTTCAAGTACCCAAACCCTGCCCTTGTTTTCTGCTCGCCCTTTAGGGCCCTGCTGCCTTTTTCCAGTATCTTCTTCTTTGGCGTTTTTTGGCGGGACATAACCGGGCGTGTTTTCATCGGGTTTAAATTGCATAGCACGCATGGGAATGGTTAAAACTTGCAAAGCCTCTTGAACTATTATGTTGCAGTTTGCAGTCATGCCGGGCAAAAGTTTTTGGTTAGGATTATTCGCTTTTATTATAACAGTATATGTCACAACATTTGAGGATATAACTGGTGATAACCGCACTTCTTGAATCACGCCATCAAATTTATCGCCTGGATATGCGTCAACGGAAAATTCAACTTTTTGCCCAGCCTTTACTTGCCCAATATCCGCTTCATCTACATCGGTTTTCACCTCCATTTGGGTCAAGTCACGTGCAAGGGTGAATAAAGTGGGTGCAGAGAGTGATGCCGCTACGGTTTGTCCGGCTTCAACAGAGCGGTTCAATACTATGCCGGTTATTGGGCTTTTTATTATGCAATTTTCCAAATCTAGTTCTGCCTGTTCTAAATTGCTTTTTGCGCTTGTCAGGTTGCTCTGCGCATTTTTATATCTGTATTCCGCGGTTTCCATATCAGTTGCGGCAACAGAACCTTTTTGAAAAAGCTCTTGGATTCTTTTGTAGTTTCGTCTTTGGTACTGCATTTCATTTGCCGCTGCTCTGTAAGAGGCTTTTGTTTGCTCAACTCTCACCTTTGCTTTTAACGGATCTATTTCCAAAAGCACCTGCCCTTTTAATACCTGTTGATTGAAGTCCGCATAAATTTTGCTGACCGTACCGGAAACTTCCGTTCCTATATCCACTTGGTCTATGGGCTGCAAGCGTCCTGTTGCTGTTATGGTTTGAACAATATCTCCAATGCTCGGATAAACTATTTCCAAGCTCATATTATTTTTGGAACTTTTTTTATATATGCAGAAAATACCTATTGCGACTGCAAGTAACAATATCGCTATTAGAATCTTTAAACGTACTTTCACTAAAAGAATCTAGAAAATTATACCTTGAATCTCCCCATAACCGCTTTCAATGTATCTGCCATCTTTGCCAAATCTGCTGCAGAAGAGCTTACTTGAGAAGCCCCTTGGCTGGATTCGCGAGCGGCTTCGCTTACGGAGTTTACATCGTCTGCCACTTGTCCCACGCGCCTTACCGCATCGCCAGCGTTCCTTGAAACGTCGGTTGCGCCCTTGGCTACCTCACCTATGGCAGAAGCAACGCGGCTTGACCCCGTGTTCGCTTGCGCGACATTGCTCGCTATCTCGTTGCTCGCCTTGGTCTGCTGGCCTACGTGATTGGATATGGATTCAATGCTATGGTTCATCTTCTCTATAATATCCGAAACATCATTGATTACATCAACGGCATCGCTCGTGCCAGCTTGGATATCTTCTATGCGTTGCGCTATGTCGTCCGCACTGGTTGAACTTTGGTTGGCAAGCTCCTTGATTTCACCAGCCACAACAGCGAAGCCCTTACCCGCCTCGCCCGCAGATGCTGCTTCTATAGTCGCATTCAGAGCTAATAAATTAGTTTTGTCTGCTATCTTTTTAATGACATCGGTAACCTGCCCTATTTCCTTGGCGGCAAGGCCCAGCTTATTCATAACATTGGTTGCTTCATGGGATCTGTTCGTGGCTTCGCGTGCCACCTTGCTGGCATCGCCGGCATTGTTGGATATATCGCTTATGCTTGCGCTCATCTGCTCTATCGCCGCTGCGATGGTATTCATATTCGTGGACATCTGCTCCGCTGCACCAGCAACTTCATTTGCATTCACTCCTGCCTGTTCCGCACCGCTTGCCATAGCGTTTATGTTCACAGACATTCTCCCCACTCTTTCCGACACAGCTGTAGTTTGGTTCTTAGTTTTTTCAGAAAGGGAAGATAGTTGACGAGAAACAACAGACAGCTCTTCGGAAGCGGCTGCTAGATTATCTATGGTTTTCTTTGTGTCTCCTATAGGGCCTCGCAAGGTGTTCATCAGTTTGTTGAAGTATTTGGCTAACTGGCTTATCTCATCATTGGACTTTATAGGAATACTTTGCGTTAAATCGCCCTCGCCTTCGGAAATATCTTTTAAAATTCTCGTCACTTTGGAGATGGGTCTTAAAATTATAAAGTTTATGCCTATGGCGTTTGCAAGAATAACCATTAACAAAAGGAATACTCCTATCACAAGGCTCACCATTGTTTGAGAACTGCTGGTTTCACGAACATGATTTTCAAATGATGATAGTTCTATGCCTATGAATAAAATACCTATAACATTTCTGGTATTGCCTTCAAACAGCGGTTTGTATTCAACGATATAATCTTTGCCCAAAATAGTTGCATGCCCGCTATATGGGTTACCGGACATTACTGATTTATACGCAGGGCTTGTGGAACCAAGAAAGGTATCTACCGCACGTTTCCCGTTCACATCGGTAACGCTTGTTGTCAGGCGGCGGAAGTCGTTATTTTCACGGATAAAAATTGTGGCAACTATGCCCAACTCATTGGATATTTTATCCACTACTTCATAATGATGCTTCAGGGAATTGCCTTCTGAACCTACCAAATCGTTATTTTTTAAGGTGAGTTTACCATATTCCTTGGCAATCCTGTATTCAAAAGAAGGCATGTCTCCACTGAGCTTTCTTTTCCCCATATATTCAGCTGCCTCTAGTGCTAACTCTTGCTTGCTGTAAAGGCTCAAATATCCGAGCAACCCTAGTGCCATTACCAAAATGATAGTGGATACAGCCATAGTTTTGATTAGCAATTTATTACTCTTTTTTTCTTTATGTGAATCAGACATATCTTATTCCTCGTCAATAAGTTAACTAAGGTAACATAGAAAAGAAATATTCACTTAGCAATTTTTATCTTTTTTCTATGGTAATTTTGTGAGTTTCCCCGTTCAAATGCTCAATAGATAGGATTTTATCGCCGTTTTCTTCTATGGCGTGCGGCACGTTTCTCAGGGGTTCTTCTCCGCACAAAAGCACTTCCAGCGTATCGCCTTTGGAAAGCCCATGCAAAGCGACCTTTGTTTTCACAAAAGTCATTGGGCAAACTTCAGCAGTAATATCTAGCATTTCAATTCATCCATGATTATCCGTGCAAGTGGTTCTATTATCTTTGGGCTGAAATCAAACTTTATTCCAGCGGCGGTAAAGAGTTCTGGCAGAGGTTTGGAGCTGCCTAATTTTTCAGCTTTTATCAGGTTTTGCACAGCAAGGTTATGGTCTTTTTTTGCATTGGCGTATATTTGGAGAGCACCGAGTTGTGCTATTCCATATTCCACATAATAAAAAGGGCATTCAAAGAGATGTAATTGTTTTTGCCATGAATAGGAGCGGGCTTTTTCCAAGCCCGCCCAGTCTATGCCGCTGGCAAAACGCTCTTGCAAAGCGAGCCAAATTTCCTTTCTATCCTTTGCCGTATGGTTTGGGCGGGTGTAAAGTTCGTGCTGGAATGCGTCTATAATCGCAACCCAAGGGAAAAGCGAAATTATGTCTTGCAAGGCATCTGTGCGGCTGCGGCGTGAGTCCGCTTCTGAGTAAAAATCCGATAAATCTTCTGAACCCAAAAGCTCCAAGCTCATGCTGGCGACTTCCGCAAATTCAGAGGGAACTTCTCTGAAAGCAAAAAGCTCTTGCTCCGCCATTGCAAACTGGTGGAACGCGTGGCCGCTTTCGTGCAAAAGGGTATAGACATCTTGGTTTGTACCTGCGGCATTCATAAAAATAAATGGAACTCTCGTTTTGTCAAAAGTTATCTGATAACCACCCGGAGCCTTTCCCAATCTGCTATCTGCATCTATTAATTTTTCCTTTTCCAAAATACCATACCACTCTTTCCACTGTGGATTAAGGCGGTTGAATAAATTTCCGCATTTTGAAATCAATTCCGCTCCGTCTTTAAACGGCTTTAACGCTGGTCTCCCTTCAGGGTCGCAGCTTGAGTCCCAAGGACGGAGTTTGGCAAGCCCCATTTTCTTTGCCCTATTCTGCAAAATTTCCCTTTGAAGCGGCAGGATTATTTTTTCAATTGATTCGTGAAAATCCTTGCAATGTTGCGGTGTGTAATCAAAGCGATGCTTGGCTTTGAAAATATAGTCCAAATAATTTTCGTAGCCGGAGTTTTTTGCTATTTGAATTCTCAAAGAAAAGAGTTTATCAAAAGCGGCATCCAAAGCCTCGGAATCTTGCAGGCGGCGTTCTGTGAGCAAACGCCAAGCCTCTTCTCGTTCTTCTCGGTTTGGGGTTTGCAGATAGGGGTTCATCTGTTGCATGGTTTTGGTTTCGCCCTTGTATTGAACGCTCATGGCCCCTGTTATCTTTTGATACTTTTGAATTTCCAAATTGAGCTCTGTTTCCAAAGGAATGTTTTTTTCGTTGAAAAGTTCCAAATCAGCACGTACCGCTCTGAACCAATTTCCAAACTCTCCTTCCAAATCATTTAAACTTTTATGCTCAATCATTTTCTTCTGCAATTTTTCTGTCTCTTTTAAAATTATAGGCTCTATGTTTGAAACGAAAAATTCATAGTTTTCCGCCGCCTCTTTGTTTTTTGTATCGCAGGTCATAGCTACATAGCGGCGGGCACTCTCTTCTGCTAAAACGGAGGATAGTTCGCTCCAGTCCAAAATCCATTTCCGCAGATTTTCGGAATCTGGAATCTCTCTTTGTAGCAATTGGTTGAAGAGGGCTTTACACTCCACCTTTTTTTTCTCTTAATTTCTTTGCCAAATCGCGCAAGTCCAAAATCTTTTCCTCTTTGTGGTGCTGTACGGCTTGCTTGTTTTCAATGGCTATTTTTCTATAAACTTCATCTCTATGAACGGTTATGTTTCTAGGTGCATCTATGCCTATTTTAACGAGGCCCTTGTTGATGTCCATATCGGTTATTAAAATTTTTATGTTATCGCCAATCTGGATATTTTGTCCTATTTTGCGCGAAAGTACTAACATACTGTTCCCTCCGCAAATATAGGTTCGTTATTTGAATATATTCCATCGTCCAACATAACTTGAACCGCTTTGTATTCGTTTAAATTGAACATCAAAGGTGCAGCTAAATTTGCGGTTGATTCCTCATAATTTTCCCTTAGCGTAACTATAACCAAAAGGCGTAAGTCATCAGCTTTGCTAACGCCTTTGCGGATACCGATTGACTTGCCATGCTCTTCTGTTACGCGGGGTGCATAGTCGGGTTTAAAAATCATCGGATTGACGACTACAAAACTAACATCTGGGTCTTCTACGCTAATGAGCCATTCGAGCGGTGCAAGGGTACTGTCATATTCTAAACGAAATTTTCGTAAGCCGGGGAAACCGGGGAAACCGGATTCAAATATAAAACTTCTGCTTTGATCCATAACTTTAATGTAGAAAAATTTTCTTGGCTTTGCTCAATTGCTCTTCTAGAGATTTTGCCCCCGTGCCACCCTCGATGTTGCGGCGAGAAATGGAATGCGCAAAGTTAAGTTTTTGCCGCAATTTCTTTGCATTAGGAACGTTTTTCCAATGCTCCTCGGAAAGTTCCGTGAAATTAACGCCCTGCTTTGCGGCAATGCCAACCAAATTCCCGACTATGTGATGGGCATCCCTAAAAGCTACTCCGTTTTCAACCAGCAAATCCGCCAAATCCGTAGCGAGCAACGCGGGGAGCATTTTTTTCTCCATATTCTCAAAATTCCACTTTGCTGTTTCCAAAGCCTCTCTGAAAACTTGCAGGCAAACCGAAATTGTTTTTGCGCTGTCAAAAACTGGGATTTTGTCCTCTTGCAAATCGCGGCTGTATGTGAGCGGTGCGCCTTTTACAAGGGTGAACATAGCGGTATAATTGCCAATTAAACGCCCGGCCTTGCCTCTTATCAGCTCCATGCTATCGGGATTTTTTTTCTGCGGCATCATCGAGCTACCGCTGGAAAATTTATCGTGCAGGGTTAAAAAGCCAAATTCGCTTGAACTCCATATAACCATGTCTTCTGCATAGCGGCTGAGGGTAGAGGCGATTATTGCGAGGTCGTTTAAAAATTCCAAAGCCATGTCGCGGTGGCTAACCGCATCTATGCTGTTGGCGCTGACGTTTGCAAAGCCCAATTCCTTTGCCACGGTTTTGCGGTTATATGCAAAAGCTGAACCAGCCATCGCGCCGCTTCCAAGAGGGCATTCGCTGTGCAACGACAAAAAGTTTGAAAGCCTTTTTTTGTCCCTTTCCAAAGCGAAGAATATGCTCATAAGGTAGTGGCTGAACAGAATTGGCTGTGCTTGCTGTAAGTGCGTGTAGCCCGGCATGATGCGGGTTTTATGCTTTTTTGCAAGTTCATAGATGGATTTTTGAAGTTTTAAGAGCAAGTCTAAAATGTCCGCCGCTTTGTGCCGCATATAGAGTTTGAAATCCGTTGTAACTTGGTCGTTTCTGCTGCGCCCTGTATGTATTTTTTTACCTAAATTTCCAATTCTCTGCGTTAAAACCCGCTCAACAGCCATGTGGATATCTTCATCGTCCGCGTTCCAAAGCTCTTTCCCCTTTTTTATATCCCTTAAAATGCTCTGCAAGCCGTTTGCGATTTTTGCATAATCGGTTTTTGAAATCACCCCTGCCTCAACCAATCCCTTGCCGTGCGCAAGCGAACCGAGG
>JAITFO010000078.1 GCA_031281265.1 Candidatus Fibrimonadaceae bacterium | reverse complement strand
AAACGGGGGATTGAAAACCATTTGAAAGGTTTTTTAAGTTCGTTGCCTTTTTTTATAACCATTCTTGCAAGCGTTGGAGTGAGTTCGGGGCGAAGCGCCAATTCCCTGCCGCCTTTGTCCGTGAAGTTGTATAGCTGCGAGACAATTTCTTCGCCGCTCTTGCCCGTGTAAAGCTCTAAATGCTCAAAAGTAGGACCTTCGTATTCCTCGTAGCCGAATTTTAAAGCCGCGCTCCGCCAAACAGAAAAGATATGATTTTGCACCCTCATATCAACGGGGTAAAAATCTCTGGTTCCCTTAGGAAGCTGAGGAGCTTGAATTTTCATTGGGATAAAGATAGAAAAAAAGCAGCAAGCGGAAAGCTTGCTGCTTGTGCTATTTAGATTTTGTTTCGCTTACCAAGGATAATAGGAATAAGAGAGACGCCACACTATTTCTGAAGTCATAATATTACTGCTTGTGCTATATTTCATCTCGTAGGAGTCTTCTGAATCTATAGCTTTAATATATATTTCATTCCAACCCTTTTTGAGGTCTAGGTTGTATTGGACTGAAGAATATTCAGAATTCATATTACATACTATTTTTCCAGCTTTCGAAGAATAGAAATACCGAAGGTTTTCATAATCTCCATTTTTACTTTCAATGGTCAAGTCACCTTCGTAATCATCATCGGCAGTGATTAGTCTAAAAGATGCCCAGTATCCTAAGCCATCGTGAGTATATGTGGGACAAGAGTCAAAGTCTTCTTGGTCAGGAAGAGCAGAATATAATTCATCATCAGGGATGTTTTTAGTCAGCAGTTGCAGACCGGTAACTTTTCCATTCCTTACGGTTCCTATTCTCTCTAAGAGAGACTCTTCGACAAATCCGTTATCTGAATAGGAAGAAGCTCTAAACACAAAATCGTCTAGTTCTTCATCATACTCATCACGTAATAGATAGATTTGCGAGTTTACGTTGAAAGCAACGTAGCCTTGGCTGCTACCGCCACTGGAGCTGGAACCTGAGCCAGAGCCAGGATTTGAGCTAGAGCTGGGTCTAGAGCTGGAGCTAGGGCTGGGGCTGAAAACAGTACCTGAACTGGAACTGTCGTCACCGTCTTTATCATCCGTAGAGCAGGAAGCTGTGAATGCATAGGCGAGCAAAATGCTTGCCGTTAGCGTGATTTTAATGAGTTGTGTTCTCATGTCTTCTCCTTATTTTTAAGACTAATGGTCATTTTTTGCAAGCAAATATAGAAATATATGACACAGCTGTCAAGGGTGTTTTTATTTCTATCTTCTCCTAGTGCTTAATACTCTTATTCTTGCGGCTGGGCTGGGAACAAGACTTCGCCCACTCACCGAGCGAATAGCCAAGCCTTTAATCCCAATAGTGAACAGCTCTTCTCTAGCAAGGCAGGCTACCCTCGCAAAAGAACTCGGCTCTCAAAAAATTCACGCAAACGCACACCACTTGGCAGAGCAAATTCAAAACGTAGCCTCGGAACTCGGCATAGGCAAAGTTTGGGTGGAAGAAGAACTCTTGGGCACTGGCGGCCCTATTTGCAGAATGTGGAAAGAGGGAGAAAGAGGTGAGCTTTTGGTTTTAAACGGTGATTGCGAACATAATTTGGATGTTGGGCTTTTTTTGGAGAAAGCCAGAAATTCAGGCGCAACTTGCGCGCTCCTCGCCATTGACAATCCTAAAATAAATACCCTTTGCTTAAATGAAAAAAACTTTTTATGCGGCATAAAAAATAAATTCGGGGAATCGGGTTCAAGCAACGCGACATTCACAGGCATATCTTGGTATTCAGAAAAAGCATGGGAAAAAATTGAGGACAGCGAGAGGGATGTCAGGGATTTTTGGCAGCGGCTTTGCAAAGCTGGCGAAGCCCCATCGGTTTTTGTGACCAATGGGAACTGGATAGACATAGGCAACCCGGAAGGATTGATGGAAGCGGTAAGCGAGAGGTTAAAAGAGCCTAATGACCTTGCCGTTGCAGGCACAGCGGGTTCTGGAAGAAAATATTACAGAATGCAAGCGAATGGGCATTCATTGATTTTACAGCAATCGCACTCAGAAGATGAGCATTTTGAACGCTTTGTTCGCTACGGGAAATTGTTCAACGGCCTGGGGCTTCCAACACCTGAAATTTATGCGGTGGACGAAAGGGAAAGGCGGGTTGTTATGCAGGACTTAGGTTCTGTTCGCCTCTGCGATGCAGAGCAGCCGTTGTTGCATTACCCGCTCGTTTTAGAAAAACTAATCTCTTGGCAAGAGGCAAGTGAAAAAGTATTTAAACAGGACAGCGAGCTTGCAAACAGAATTTTTGGGGAAAGCGATTATGTTTGGGAAATCACTTATTTTATGGAAAATTACCTGCAAGGGCATTTGCAAGTCACACAGCTCTCCACGGAATTAATAGAATCTTTTAAAATTTTGGCAAAAAATGCAACCGCACAGCAAAGGGTTTTGATGCACAGGGATTTTCAATCGCAAAATATAATGATAAACAACGGGAACATAGCTTTCATAGATTTTCAGGGCGCGAGAAACGGCTCTATCTATTACGACGTGGCTGCCCTTCTGTGGGACCCTTATATGATGCTTCCCGTTGAAACAGTCAAGCAGTTATTCACGCTTTGGCACTCAGCAAATCCGCTTTTGAAAAACACCACTTTTGAAGCAGCGTGGGAAAATTTTTTGATTGCTAGTATGCAAAGAATTATGCAGGCTCTCGGTGCCTATTGCTTTTTGAGCAAAAAGAAAGGGATACTATCCTATACCCAATACATTGAACCTGGGGCAAAAAGGCTTGAGGAAATTACTAACTTAGCAAGCCTCGGATGAAACACAGAATACATGAATTAAATGCGCTTGAACAGTTGTCCAGCGGAGATACATTCATACATAGACTTCATCCAATGGCTAAATTGCTCTCGGCGGTATTTTTTATAATTACGGTTATTTCTCACGATAGATACGCTTTGATGCAGCTCATCCCTTATGTTTTTTATCCCACGCTTTTGATGGCTCTTTCCGAAACTCCATATTCAATGCTGCTAAAAAGATTTATGGTTGCATTCCCGTTCTGTTTTTTTGCAGGGATGAGCAACTTGATTTTTGTTCCAGCCCCTTATGGCGTTATTTCCTTTTTTACCATAATATTCAGAACTTATCTATGCGTTATGGCGGTTTTGTTACTCGTATCCACAACGCCGTTTTTTGAAATTGCAAATTCCCTGCGTTTTTTGAAAATCCCCAATATATTTATTGTTATATTTGAAATGACATACCGCTATATATGCGTGTTGCTAGAGGAAGTGCATTCCATGTATATAGCTTATTCGTTGAGGAGCGCAGGTGCAAAGGGGATTAAAATGAGAGATATGGGCAGTTTTGCAGGGCAGCTCCTGCTCCGCAGCTTTGACCGCGCAGACCGCATTTACAACGCTATGAAATGTCGGGGTTATGCCCTTCACATCCTTCCGCAAAACGGAAGAAATTTTATGCTAAAAGATTTTATTTTCTTTGCCGTGGTTTGTTTTTTTTGCATCTGGTTTCGCTTTAAGGGGATTTAGCCTATGCTCAAATTGCAAAATGTCACGGTTATATACCCGGATAAAACAAAAGCAATTGATAATTTAAGTTTTACGCTCAACGCTGGCGAGAATGTGGCTCTGCTAGGTGATAACGGTGCAGGCAAAACGTCGCTTTTGCTAGCAATAGCAGGGGTGCTTGAACTTGCGGAAGGCACAATTGAAATAGATGATATGCAGCTTTCAAAAAAAACGCTCAATGAATTTCGCAAAAGGGTGGGTTTAGTTTTCCAAAACCCAGACGACCAATTGTTTATGCCGTTCATATACGATGATATAGCTTTTGGCTGCCGCAATTTTGGAATGCCGGAGGAGCAAATAGAAGCAAGGGTAGAAGAAACTCTGAGCCAGCTGAATATAAGCCACCTTCGTAACCGTTCTTCGCTAAAGCTCTCCTGCGGGGAAAAACGCATGGCAGCAATAGCAACCGTGCTAGCCATGAATCCCTCTATTTTAATGTTTGATGAGCCAACCGCTTATTTAGACCAAAAAGCACGGAGATTGCTTGTTGACACTTTAAAAAATTTACAACACGAAAAAATTATAGCAACTCACGATATAGCTTTTGCAACCGAGGTATGCGACCGTATGGTTATATTAAAAAACGGCAGAGTTGAAAACTCTGCCGCCCCAAATAGTTAAAAGAAATTATTTTTTCTTTTTCTTTGTTGCATTGGCTTTAAGAGCAGCACCAACTTTGAACGCAACGGTTCTAGAGGCTTTGATTCTGATTTTTTCACCAGTCTTTACATTACGACCATCGCGAGCTGGGCGGTCTTTGACTCTGAATGTGCCAAAGCCTATCAACTGGACTTCGCCGTCTTTTTGCAAACCGGCCTCAATACCCCCTAAAACTGCATTAAGAGCACGCTCTGCGGCTGCTTTGCTTTCTAGGTCTGCTAACTCTTTAACCTTTTCAACAAGGTCTGTTTTTTTCATAGATTTCTCCTTTGTGTGGAATTCCTAAACAAATTTAATTTATTTTTGGGAAAAAAGCAAGGGTTAAAGAGAAAAAAATTTTTTTCACAACGGAAACGCATATAGAAGTTTTTCCGGCGTTGCACAATAAAGCGTGTTGCCTTGAATGCTTATTGACGCTCCCCTGCCGAAAATAGAGTGTTTTTTGACTATTTTGCCAGAACTCATTTCTATAGCCGCAACGGAACCATCCTGATCCAGCCAGATATGCGAGCCGTGCAGGGCAAACTGCATAAGCCCAGAACCCTTGCTCTTAAAAGTCCAAACGTGCCTACCGCTTGGGACTTCGTAAAGCGAAAGAGTTTGGTCTGCTTTGCCTATAAGTGCATAAATTTTACCGCCTATTTCAGGTAATTCAATGGAAATGACCTGAGAATGGACGGAAAAAGAGCCAAGTTGCTTAAAATCTTGTTCAGAAAAAATTTGAAAATCCCCTTCTTTAGAGGCTACCACAAATAGGTCATTTTTTGACTTAAAATAATCCACTTCGCTCAAATTCAGGCTTATCTCCCGAATTGCCAGTGCTTTAGGGGAAAGCTGGGCTATTTTTCCCTGAGAAAACGAATAAACCCCCATTTTGCCTTTGGATAAAAGCACTGGCGCAGAACTAACCTTTACAGACCGCTCAAGGTGCATATTCGGCGTTAAATACTTCAAAACAAAACCGTTCCAAAGCCCTACGTAAACCGAGTCCCTGCTCCGCAAAAAAGAAAATGGCTTCCCCGGCATCTCAAGCGAAACGCTCTTCTGCTCCCTGAGCGAAAATTGAGACAACCAAAAACCGGAGTTTAAAATAAGCCAAGGCGGTTCATTGTCCACAATAACATACTTTCTATCCTTGGGGAGCGATATTTCGCTATTTGCGTTCCCAGCCTCCAAAGAAAATTTTAATAAGCTCTGGGCTTCCGAATCATAAACAAAAAGCCAATTTGCATCGCTAAACATATTCGGATAGAGCATATTAGGGGAAATTGGCAAGTGCCTAACCCATTTTGCGCCTATCTTTTCCGCATATTTTGCAAAAACAAGCGAAGATAGCTCTGGGTTCCGTGCCCCGTAAATAACAGCCCGCTGCCACGCACTATCACTGTTCTCCCGCTCCGCAATGCGATACCAAGCGAGTGCATTCCCACTTTCAAAATTGAGCAAAAAGTTTATATCACTGCTCTCTGAGGCTGCCAATTTTTGGTAATGCCTTGTGTATAATATCTCGGAACTTCCATTTAGCAAATTGAAAATAACAGAATCGGATTTAATAATCGGAGCTTCTGCAATTTCACCGTCTATTTGGTAATTCCATAAATTTACTAAAAGCGTATCGAATACCGATATTCCGCCGTTTTTTTGGTATGTACCTATAAGCCCAACGCCCGGCTTAAAAAAATTTTCGCCATCGCTTTTTACAGCAGAGACGAGTTGCCCAGAATTTTTACTCAGCAAACTGATCTTTCCGCTTATATCCAAAACATAAATTTTGCCATCAAAATCCTCAACGTCTTGCACTCCAATGAATGGTATTCGCCAAACCAAATCCAAACCATCCCCAAGCCTGTAAAAATAGAGCGAATTTTCGCTATAGAGAAAAAAGCCGTCTGAAGTCAAAAATATCTTTTCAGGCCTTGCTTCCAACGGAACTAAAATTTCTGTTCCTCTTTTTTTTGGAACCAAGTGAAGGGCGTTCAAGCACTTATACATAATGCGTTGAGCCAAATACAATTCACCTTCCATATCGCAATCCAAAAAACGGGATTCCGGCAGGATGGGATTGCTGCCCTCTTCCGGCTCAAAATTCTTTTTTTCGCTCGCTATTTTTATCTTTCCTTTTACCGCTCCCAATTTTTTTTCTTTTTCCGCAGCCATGTATGCCAGCGAAGCGTTTTGCGAATTGTTTTTTAAAAAGCCGTAATGCTCTGCCATCCCCAAAGTATCTCGCCTCGCTTCTGCAATTTTAGCCAAATAAAAACGAGCGTTTAATTTTTCGCTAACCAAAGCATTCGGTAATTCCAAAGCCAAACGCAATAGCCTCTCCGCGCTGGCGGTATCTGCATCGATGGTTAAAATATACGCCGCTTCCTGAATTTTATCATTGGCAGGAGAAGCAAAAGTGTTCCACAGCCCGCAGAGTACAAGCCATAAAATACCCTTCGTTTTACACGTCAAGTTTATACCCCATCCCTCTTACGGATAATATGAGTCTAGGTCTTTCCGGGTCTTCTTCTATTTTTTGCCTGAGTTTTACTATATAGTTATCCAATGTTCTTGAGTTTGAGTTTGAATCTATGTGCTGAATAAGCTCTTCTCTAGGTATAACTTCACCCCTTCGCTTGCAGAACTCCCTTAGAATCTGAAACTCTCTCGGATTTAATTTCAATGGGGCTCCGTTCTTTTCTGCCTCATATTTTTTAAAGTCCAGCTTTATGCCTTGGAATTCAACTATGTCGCCTGTAAAAGCTTTGGCGGAATCTTTATGCAAACTGAGTTTTCTTATGAAAGCCTTAATTCTAGCTAACAATTCCAAAGTTGAAAATGGCTTTATTATGTAATCATCTGCCCCATAAGAAAATCCAGTGAGCATATCGTTCTCGGCATCTTTTGCGGTCAACATCACTATAATCAAATTGGGATATTTTTTCCGCAAAACACGGCAAACCTCAAAACCACTGCTTTTAGGCATCATCACGTCTAAAAGAATAAGGTCGGGTTTAAATTCATCGACCTTTAATAAGGCTTCTTCGCCATCGCAGGCTGTAGAAACCTCATAATCTTCCATTTCAAGGTTTTCCCGTAAACCCTCTCTTATAGATTCTTCATCTTCAGCAACTAAAATTTTATACTGCACTTTTATTTCTGTCCCAAATATTTGCGACCCAAATTGTTATTGGCATCTTTGTAATCCACGTAATCTGGGATAAAGCCATTGGGATAAGAAAAGGATATATTCACCAAGCACCTTAATTCGGAAAGCAGCTTGCCAACAGAACCTTTTATAGCTTCTTTTTTCTGGCCTAAATGGTCACTCATTTCGCAAGTGCCGCCGCCAACCTTGGCAGAGACCGTTTCGCCTTTTGTTGAGACCAGTTTCAATTTGCTAAAATCAAAATCAATGTTGTTGCCCGTGGAATTCCAAATATTAATTTGCCCTGTTATGCCTGTTGGGGTTACGTTTATAATTGGAAAAGCGATTATATAGCCGTATTTATTGACAAATCGCGAAGGTTTCTCCACCCCAACCGCTTCAAAGATGAGGAAGTCGGCGCGATTTTTGAGGCGAACGCTATTCAAGGCTTTTTTCAATGCATCATTATCGGGGGCAAACACTTCCGCCTCCAAAAGCGTATATTCAGCACCTACGGGATGGTCTGCACCTTCGGCACTCTCAAGAGCACGTTTAACAATCATATTTTCCATGTCCTTGCGGGCTTTTTTGGCGTATTCACCGTTTGTATTATTCCGCTTGGCTATGGCTATTGCGCTATCTAGGTTGCGGAACCCTTGCACGGTGTATTCATATTCATAATCGCCTTTGATTTGCGCAACGCCTATATCAGCTAAAGCCACCACCACAGAGTCTATTGTAGTGTTCTTTTTAGTATTGGGCAAGTTCTTGTATATCTGCTCTATGCAGCCGCCTATATAGCCATCGGAGGCATTTTTTAAAGCGGTTTGCTTTGCGGAGCTGGCATAGGCGATGACAAAGCTATCGTAAAAGCTATCGGAGATTTTCCCCTTTTTCTTTGCTTCCACGTAAGAATTGACCGCATTCCTAAATTTACCTTTTTTGTAATAGGAATCTCCGTCGCTTTCATTTTTACCTTTACAGCTTATGAGCAAGGCTGCAAAAACCAAGAAAAGAATGCCTTTTTTGAGCATAAATAACCTCACAGTTGAAGTAGAAACACAATTTAGCAATAAAATAGTTCTTTTTTTTGAAAAAAACATATTTTTATTACAAATAGGATAATTTTTATGAAAATCCTTGTAATTTGCTCCGAAAACTACTCTGCGGGTAATAGCCCCCTAGCTATGGCCGTAGGCGGCATAGTGTATGGATATCGGCAGCAAGGAGCGCAAGTTTTGGGATTTTCTCCTTTTTTTAACGAATTCACAAACGAAAAAGACTACGAACCGAGCAAAAAATTTACCGAAAAACTGGGAAATAGGGAGTATTGCGTGCTCAAAAAACTCCCAAATGAAAATGACCTACTTGTCCGCTACGACGATTATTTTCGCAGAGCTGGTATATACAGCAATCCAAATGAAAGGGCTTATGACGATAACCATCTGCGCTTTTCCTTTTTAGCTTCTGCAGCCCTGAATTACTGCATAGAAACCAATTTTAAACCCGATGCGATACACGTCCATGACTGGAGCGGCATTGCCGGTGCACTGACAAAAACAGTGTATAAAGGGCATTTTGAAAATACCCCAGTTCTACTAACTGTGCACAGCATACGTTATGATTGTCAATTTGACCCAAGTGATATACATAAAACAGGCTTGACAATAGAAGGCTTTAACATAGATGGCTACGAATTTTGGGGAAAAGCTAGCATGTTAAAAGCTGCAATTCTGTATTCGGATAAAGTTGTTTTCACCTCCGCAAGCTATCTGTTTTTCTTGTTAGACGCAGATTTACCCGGTGGAATGCGAGACTTTTTGGAAAGCCACAGGAGGAAGCTCTTTAGCGTTCAAAGTGGCATTGATCGCAAAAAATGGTATGCTCATAAAGAGGAGACCTTTAAACAGCAAAGGAAAGACTCTATAAGAGCCGAGCTTCGCTTGGCGGCAGACTCAAGTATGCTCGTTTACACGCAATTAGATTCATATTCCGGCAATCCTGCGCAGGTTATATCAACTATCATGGCAAATCTGCTGAACATGAATTTGCAATTGATAATAGGCATTCCAGAAACCGATGACAACTACCCATACTTTGCCACGGTACAAGAAGAGCACAGCGACAGAATTGCACTTATCCCATTAAATAAAAATGATGATGACTTCTATCATAGGCTTGCAGCCTCGGATATATTCCTTTCTATAAACACAAATGAACCATCTCTATCTCTTTTCCTGAAAGCCTCCGCTGTAGGCTCTATACCGCTTTACAACAAGCGTTCACAGAAACCATTTATATACACAATTATTTTTGACCCAAATTCAGAAGAGATTTCCAAAAAAGCGAACTCTTTTGTCTCTGAGGATGGCTCCCCTGAGTTGATTTTGGAGCAAATTCGCTATGCAGAATCCATTTTCCACGAAAATAAGAGCCTGTGGGATAAGATTGTTGAGAACGCACGCTCCACAGAAGTATCGTGGGAAGATGCTGGCAAAAATTATTTACTACTTTTAAACACCCCGGGCCTATAGCTCAGTTGGTTAGAGCAGCGGACTCATAATCCGCTGGTCGTAGGTTCAAGTCCTGCTGGGCCCACTTTTCATTTTTCCTGTCCACCCGAGTTTTTCCCTCAACGCTTGGACAAAGCCGAATTCCCCTGTGTGAACAAAGCGAGTCACATAGCGGCTGCGGCAAATCACGAGTTCTGATTTCTCTTTGAGCTCTTCGGAGAAATGCCCGTCAAAAACCATTTCCGCTTTGCTTTCTGCAACGCACTTTATTTTACAAACGGAAGAGGACGGAATTATAATGGGCCTCACAGAGAGGCTCATGGGGCTGATGGGATTTAAAACAAAAGCCTCCGCCGAAGGGTATATTATAGGGCCGCCAGCCGAGAGGTTATAAGCGGTGGAGCCTGTAGGTGTGGCAAGCATCAAGCTATCCGCCCAGTATTCCGTTAAAAATTTATCGTTGATTTTAACCTCTAAATTCACCATTCTCTCCGGTGCGTGTGCATGCAAAAGAATTTCGTTCAGAACGGAGCGGCTCAAAATTTTTTTCTTATTTGAATAAACCGAGCAGTCCAGCATTATACGCTCTTGTACTTTGAAAGTTCCGCTTGAGAGAATGTCTAAAACCGCGGTGATTTCTTCCGGTTTGTACTTTGCCAAAAAACCCACACGCCCAACATTTATGCCCACTATTGGAATTTGTTTTCCAAAAGCTATATGCGCCGCAGAGAGCACGGTTCCGTCTCCGCCTATGGCAACCAAAACATCGCATTTTCTGAGCTGCGGTTCCGAAGCGTAAATAATTTTATCTCTCCTACCTTTGCCCCACAGCTTCACGGCTTCCAACGCCTCCGATAATTTGGGGGTTTGTTCCTTGCGTGTAACAATGCCTATTTTCATATCATGATTCCCGGATATAAACTCTCCACACATTCCATTCCAACAATTTCTTTTTTCCCTTTGGCTTTTTTATTTAAAATATGCAGGGCCATGCCGAGTATAGGTAGATTTTTGCAATCAAAACCATCGCCTTCTATTTCCGCTTTGCCTCGCAAAATCAAGCCATCTTCGTAGATGCCGGATTCTATGCCCGCGATTTTGAGATTTTCGTATATAGCTTCTAAAACAGGTTTGCATATATCAAATGCCCAAGCGGGTAATTTTAAAATGGTCTCGCCATCGGCAAAACATGCTAGCACTGCGAGAAGAGGAATTTCGTCTAAGCAGGTGGACAAAACTTCTGCTCCAAGTCGTCTGCCTATTAGCCCGCCTCCGCTTTTAACTCTTAAATCACCCCAAACATCATTCCCTCTTTCATGGCGGGCGGCAAATTCAATATTAGCGCCCAGCCTTTTAAAAGCCCCAAAAATCCCAGCACGGCTCGCATCCAAGCTAACCGCTTTTATTGTGATATCCGAATCTGGAATTAAAGAGGCAGCCAAAGCAAAAAAAGCAGCCTCCGTAACATCTCCCGCTATGAACCTATCCCTTGCAAGCAAGGAATGCACGGGAGGAATGCTGCAAATCCATTTTCTTTCGTTTTTTATCCCCTGCAATTTTGCCATGCGCTTGGCAAGCTCATCACTTTCGTCAAAGCCATCTTGTCTCCATGCCAGCTCTGCACCAAAAGTTGAAAGCTCCCTGATTAAAGAATCATTCACCGCAATTTTCTCTTCGCATTTAAAAGGAGTCCCGCTGAGCAGGCTCTCTATTATTTTCCTATTCCTCTGCTGATGCGGAAAATTGTCCCCCACCCATTCAAGGCTCAAATTTTCCTTGCATTTAAAATTTACGCCCGTGATTTCCCACTGGTCGTCTTTTACGTTAACAGATGCACCCAGTTCGCTTAAATAGGCCGCAAAAGCGGTGATTTGCGGAGTTGCCCTAACTCCATGTATTAGGGAATTGCCATTTGCAAGAGCTGCTAAAAACGCGCAGTTGCAAAACGCTTCCTTTTCCGTATAGAGTTCAAACTCTCCTTTTAGCATATATTCCTTTAGCTTCTAAAAGCTCAATCGCAGTTTTTGCATCGTTTTCCGTTTTAAAAGCCAAAAGCAGAGTTCCGCCAATGCCTTCCCGAACTTTCATAAGCTCAATATCCCTGATATTTATATTTTTTTCTGCAAGCGGGTTCAATGCCTCCAAAATAGAACCGGGATTATCTGGGATTTGCGCAATGACCTCGTAAAGAGGGTACGCGAGATTTTTTCCCCTTTCTAAATCGGATCTCGTTTTATTGCCGCGTAAAAAATTATCTTCCAGTTTTTCAAATTGCCCGCTGGAAAGCTCATTCTTTATCTCTAAAATTTTTTCCGCATAAGTTGCAAGTGCTTCCGTTGCATTTTGTCTGTTTGTCTCAAAAATATCTCTCCACATACTCCAAGACGAACCCGCTATGCGAGTCATGTCCCTAAAGCCACGGCCAGCTAAATGCAAACGCTTTTCGATAACATCCAAACAAAGGCCTGCAGCCATAGAAGTGCTGATTAGTTGCGGTGCATGGCTAAGCCACGCCATTGCTACGTCATGTTCTTGCGGTGAGATTTGCACAGGTTGGCTGCCCAAAAAAGACAATAGCTCTTTTAGCAATTCCGGCAATTCCTTTATTTTATCCGGTAAGCAATATAGCCAATAAGTATTTTCAAAAATAGACACGTCGCTGTTTTCAATGCCACTTTTTTCCGAGCCTGCCATAGGATGGCTACCCACAAAAACAAAGGGTTCTGGGAGAGCAAAACCTTTTTCGCAAATCAATTCCTTTGTGCTACCTATATCGCTGACCACAGCCTTTTTGCCGCCGAGCAGTTTTGCATTATTTTTTAAAACCTCAATGGTGGATAAAATATGCTTTATAGGCCCGCACAACAAAATTAAATCCGAACCAGGTAACCAGTTTTGAACATCCTCATATTCAAAAAAATCATCTGCTATGGAGAGGTCTTTAGCTTTTTGCAAAGTCCCTTTTGAACTAACCGCACGAACCGCAATATGCTGGCTTGCCGATTTAATGGCAATTGCAATTGAACCTGCGAGCAAGCCAAAACCTACCAGTGTTATGCGAGCAGAATTCATATTTGCTTTTCCAGCCTTATGGATTCCTCTATTATTTTTTTAAAGATATTTTTAATAAACTCATCGCTGATAGGGTCTGAATTTTTTTGCACAACTCTGTTTAAAATTATTTCTTGCCTTTTTAGGTCTTCTATAGGCAAGCCCTTTTCATGCTTTATTTTACCGATTTCAAGTACATATTTGGCACGTTCATTCAAAAGCAAAATCAATTTGTCTTCTATTAAATCCAGCTTCTGCCGCAAGGCTTCTATTTCCGGGGTCATAAAAACCTCTAAATTTCAAAATCTACTACAACTCTAGATTCCGCAATGCCGTTACTTACCCATTTTGCAATTTCAGCGTGTGCGGGATGATTTTGATATGTATCTAAATCTTCCTTAGTTTTGAAAGCCGAGTGCAAGCCCACGTCATAGGCTGCCGAGGAGCTGTTGAAATTGATGCCCGCTTCAATAGAAACGGCAAAAGTAAGCACGCTCTTTAATGCGTTAAGTCTATGAACCAAAACTTCCGCATTCTCCTTTCCCGTGCGGCCATCTGCCACAGGCTTCATTTTCCAAAGAACAAGATGTTTAACCATAACGGAAAGGTAGAAAATTTAAGCTACGACAACTCGCCGATTATATACTTAAAAGCCTCGTCAACGTCGTCCATGAATTTTATATAATTCATGTCTTTTTTGTCTATCATCCCGTCGTCAACGAGTTTCTGCCAATTTATAAGGCTTTTCCAAAACTCGGTCCCAAATAGAACAAGAGGAACGTTATCTGTCTTTTCATTTTGAAGCATGGTTAACGCTTCAAACATTTCATCAAGGGTTCCAAAACCGCCGGGGAAAATAATTATAGCTGCGGATTTTAACAAAAACCAAAATTTACGCAAAAAGAAATAATGAAATTGAATTTCCAAATCTTTATCCACATAAGGGTTTGTGCTCTGTTCAAAAGGCAATTCTATGCAAAAGCCAAGAGACGGGGCACCTGCTTCTTTTGCACCTTTGTTGCCAGCTTCCATAATGCCCGGGCCGCCGCCTGTGCATATAGCGTATTTATTAGGTTGTTCCTTTGCCCATTTACCCAATTTATATGCCAAATCGTTAGCGGCTTTATAATGTTTATTTTCCGGATCTGTTCGCGCAGAACCAAAGATGACAATGGTCTTGTCTATTTCGTTGTCTTCTATAAGAGCCTTTGATGCCAAAAGCTCAGACATAATGCGGACAGGCCTTCCGTGCTCACTCTTTATAAATCTCTCGTTGTGAAAAGCTAACATATTGTGTTACTCCATAGTGGTAAAACCCAAAGCCAACAGTATAATTAAATTGTAATCATGCATAATTGAACACCGCAAATCTCACCTGTTCGTTGTAATCTTTGCGAATTTCCGTAAATTTTAAATCTATAAAATTTTCGCTTTGCAAAATCTTTTCCTGCCCATTTGCGATTTCTAAAATCACAGGAGCATTTGGTTTTAAATAATTCGCACAGGTATTCAAGAGCTTGCGTATTAACTCCAAGCCATCGGCTCCTCCAAAAAGTGCCAAATGCGGGTCTCCGTTAAGCACCTCCGGTTGTAAGTTGGCTGCGTCAGAAAGCGGGATATACGGCAGGTTTGCGAGCAGGGCGTCAAATTTAACGTCGCTGGGAACATCGGAAAGCAAGTCGCTGTGGACAAGGGAAATTTTATTTTCCAAACCGTGCAACGCAACATTTTCCTTTGCAAGCTCCAACGCCTCTTTTGAAACATCCGTTGCCAAAACCTTTGCGTTAAGCTCTAAAGCCGCCGCAATCGCAATAGCCCCGGTACCCGTGCCAATATCTAATATATTCTCCAATTTTCCTTTTTCCATCAGCATATCCAGAATCAACTCCGTCTCGTGTCTGGGAACCAATGCTCTTTTGTCGCATTTAATCTCGTGCCCTCTAAAACTTACGCTGCCAATTATATGCTGCAAAGGTTCTCTTTTTGCACGTCTCGCCACCATAGGGCGCAATTTTGCAAGTTCCTGCTCGGAAAGAGGTCGGTCAAAATTCAAAAACAAATCCATCCTCTTTAAGCCAAGCCCGTGCGCGAGCAAGAGCTGTGAATCCAGCTTTGCGTTTGGCACCCCGTGCTTTTGCAAAAAATCGGTAGTTTTGTTCAGTATAGAGAGGATGGTTTCCAAATGGACAATACAAGATTTGAACTTGTGACCTCTGCCGTGTGAAGGCGTAGGAAAATGGCTATTTTCTGCGGAAAACGAGGTTTTTTCACTCACTTGGCACCTGCTTGGCACTATTTTCAACGCGGCTTTGCCACGGCTCTTTCAACTATCGCGCCGATGTAAGACGTGTAAGGAATACCCGCCTTCTTTGCCTGTGCTTTTGCCATATTCACAACATACACGGGCAAACGCATAGAAACCGATGCGGTTTTCTTCTTTTCTGCGATGTATCTTTTTATGGATTGCAGCGCGTTTTCCCCTTTGCGCGTTACTATCAGATCGCCCTGCTTTTCTGCTTCCGCCATATCCTCCGCGAAGCAATGATTTTCGTAGTAGGCCGGGTCAATGCCTTTTTGCGCTGGCTTCCTGTTAATTGCCTGTTTTTTGTTCATAGAACCTCCTTTCCTTTTTGCTCGCAGGGCGAACCGTTATTACATTCAAGGTATTAACATTCAGCACCACACCCCAAGTTTTCGCCTCATATTTGCCAAAAACTACAATAGCTTCGGGGTCTGTTTTGCTCGGCACGGAAACGGCTGGGCTTTTGGAAAGAACCCTTCTAATGCCTTCTTCCGAAATGCCCCATTTTGAGGCTCTGCCTTTTGCGTGGTCGCTTATTGTTACTTTCATAGGCATAATATAGAAAATGTAAGACAATATGTATTACAGAGCTTGAGGTGCAGGCTCTCCCCTAGCCTAATAGGATGGCTTTCGTTGGAAAGTGACTGGATAAGGGGTATTTTTAATTTTCTACTTTTTTTAAATAGGAGTTTTTATGAACGTTATACCTCGCGCATATCGCACAACTTGCATCCCTGCATCCGGTAGGATAGAGACGCTTATACCGAATGAATATATCGGGCGCGAGATTGAGATAATAATGCTTCCCATTGATAACGATGCCACGTACAATGCCGAAACTTTGGCAGCTATGCAAGAGGCTAGAGATATAATGTCGGGGAAGACGGAAGCCAAGCGGTATAAGACAGCGGCGGAAATGCACGCTGATATTCTAGCAGAGGCCGAAAATTGATTCTTGAGCTTGAGACTACCACCAAATACCGCAAAGATGTAAGGCTTATGCACAGGCGAGGGTTAGACCTTAGTTTGTTAGCAGATATTATAGAGAAACTGAAAAAACAAGAGCCGCTTGACCCAAAGCACCACGACCATCCGCTGAAAGGCGACTATAGCGGTTTCCGCGAATGCCATATAACTCCCGACTGGCTGCTCATATACGCAATAGACAATAATAGGCTCGTATTGACAGCTTCCCGCACCGGCTCGCACTCGGATTTGTTTTGACGGATAACTGTAAAGGAAAGCGGTCAGCAAGGAAAATCACACTGAGCCCTCCAAAGGCTCTAGCGGAGGGCTAGTCCTTTGCCCTAGCCCTTTCCCCTAAAAAAATGTATATTATGGGTATGCCAGATAAAGATTACAATCCCTATAAAGAGCTATGGGAGGAAAATTTAATTAGAGACCACTATAAGAATTACCCTGGGGATGCTAATGCTATGATAGAATTTAACAGAAAGGCAAAAGAGAAAGTTAATCCGCCTAGTCAATTTAAGTGGCTTGACGAGGGGTATTTGGGGCAGCCTTTTTCAAAAAGAGCTTGCGAAAGAAGGTTGTGAGGCAAAAACGAGGTTACTTTTTTCCGCTTGCATACACTAAATCTGTATTGGATTCCAGCAAACAAAATATATTCGCAAGTGTAATAGGGTTTAATTGCTTGTTCTTTTGGGCATAGCATAATCCTTTGATGGTTTGAACCATATAAGACTCGCCGGAATCAGAATTTTTGACTGGTGGATATTGCAAGCCGGAGCTTTGCAAAAACTGCGAATATGCCGCATCAGTGCAATCTGCCATAAAAGAGAGAAGAATGCTTGAAGCCACATAGAAAGCCAAGCAAGCGTTGACAAACGCATCTTTTTCGTTAGTCCCGCCAAGAACTTTTATTAACGGGGCGTTGACCATAGCGATATAAATGCAAGCCGGGACTTTATGCCTATCAAGAAACCTAGCCGCATCTTTCATATAATACGCTTTTATAGTAGCTCTTGCCACATCATACAGGGATTCTATATCCCGCCTGGCTTTTGAGCTGTTCCCCGTTATATCCAAAGACTGGAGAGAGCTGTCCGAGGACAATTCTGCATTTAGGTATGGTTTTATTACTGTATCCCAGATTTCATTAAATTTAACTTCTTTCATAAGATTTCAAAGGCTGTGCTATAATTTTTATGTCGTCTATGCTTTTGTCGCTGTTCTCTGAACGCATAGCTTCCTCGAATTTTTCATTCGGCAGCGCAAGCGCGTAACGCTTGAACTCGCCAAGGCTAACGGGCGTTTTGCTGATTTCCGACATAATGTATCTCCCTATGTGTTAAGCATAATATAGTAAAAAGTCCAAAAAAATACAAAAAATTGTATTTTTATTCAAAAAACACGCATTTTTACGCAAAATCCCGCCCCAATGCGCAGCCTAGCGGCTCCCCGCCTGCCCAAAGCACAGGGAAAACGCTAGGAGGAGGAAGGGGGGTGGGGGCATGGTTTAGCTCCTTAAATCTCGCCGTCTAACGAGGGCATATCTTTATTTGTTTCGTTTACTTCTGTCCACTTTAATTTTGCTGGAACCAAAGCATAAAAATTCATAACACCGCAATTTTCACAAAGATAAGCAAGTGACGGCATTTCATAACTATCAAATAAAAATATGTGAGAACCGCATTGGATTAAAGTTTCACGACCGCAATTTCTACATAATTTTTTTGAAGTGTTTGACGGATGATTTTTTGAAATTAAACTTCTTTTATATTCTATCATTTTGAAAAATTCTGGCTTAATAAATTGTTTTCTATAGTTTTTCCTTAATACTAATTCTTCAAGTTCGTTTATTGTAAAAATAATCCTAAACCAATTGCCTATAATGCAAAAAATTGTTCGTAATTTTTTAAAAAGCCATTTAATTATATTCCATATAAAGCAAATGACATTTTTTGAATAATTCCTAAAAACTCCAATGATAGCCGCTAATATGAGACCAGCAACAACAGTTGAAAGAATTGGATTTGAAATAATTATATTGTAAATAGTTTTAAGATTTTCCATACCTATCCCTTAGCTTACTTGTTGATTCCCATTTTATACCTCAAATAAGCTTGCAGATCCTCTACGTCTATTTCTTTTTCCCTCTTTCCCTTTTTTATTTCTCTTTCTAAAAAAGCTCGCAACCCCATACCTTTTTCTTCTTTTTTAAGCACCTCTTCCTTATGTTCATTAAGAATTTTATCAATATCTTTTTGCATATAAGAAATTTTATCTAGAATATTTAGCATATTGCTATTTATAACATCCATAAATTCATATTGCTTATCTAAACTCATTGCTTTATAGCTTCCAAAGTATTTTAAAAACGGCGAATAATCGGAATTCGTTTTGTATTCTTTTATAGTCGCCTCAATTTTATTTAAGAAATCTTTTTTAAATTCTAACATTTTTGTATAGTTTAAATCTCTTGAATACGGGATATATTCCAATGGCTTAATATCAAATGGGTAATCTGTTTCTTTATCTTTTATTACAATTATTGGTTTATCAAAAGTTAAACGAATTCCCATTTCAAGCATTACGTTAGGATTTAATCCGCTTATATCGCATATAACCAAATCTGATTCGTATAAATTTTTAACTATATTGCTATGAATTAAATTCACCTCTTTTGAATAGGAAACCATTTCGCATTCAAAATCATAGTTAGCGATTTCTTTTAAAAATCCTTTTAAGATTTCTTGCACATCTTTCCAATGCCCTTCGAAAAAATCTTTAGTTTCCGAAATCGGCATAACTAAGCCAACTTTTATTATTTCTTTTTCAGTTTTGTTTTCTGTATTTTCCATAATTTTACCCACCATTCTCCAGTTGCTCAAAGTTTCCTATTCTCATAATCCCTATATCTCTCGGTCTAACCAAAACTCTCTGACTCTTTGCCTCATTGCTTCTTGTTGTCCCAATTTATTTAGTTCCTTGTTCACATAGGAATACATTGCATCTTCTATTTGCTTTTGTAAATCTAATATACGCCGTATCCTACCTGGCTTTTCATACGAATTACGGCGTTCCATTTCTTCCATTTGTTCAAGCTCTTTTTCTAATGATTTTATTTGCCTTCTTGCAGCGAACCTGGCTGACCAAGGAACTTCTTCCTCTATTTGCTCATATAGTTCATGTAACTTTAGTTCCTTTGCTGTCGAATCTGTTGTATAGTCGCTCTGTTCAATTTCTCTCTCCAATTTATACACTTCCTTCCATTTTTCGATACTTTTCAATTCACCATCGAAATCCGCGTATTCCTCTAACATTTTTCGCAATAAATCAGCCTCAAATTCACTAAGTTTTTTAGGTTTTTGTTGTAACTCTGCATTATAACTTGTCGGCGAAGTTTTCTGTGCTTCTAACTTGTGCATTTCGTTATATTCAACGCCAAATAACTCCTCTACCGTTATACCCAGTTCGAGCAGTTTTTTTGAAATTTGAAAAGATGGAGTTCCTTTGCCAGCTTCCCAAATTGAGATATTTTGCTGAATTATGCCTAATTTTTCTGCTAATTCGGCTTGGTTCAAACGCACCCTATCTCTGAAACTTTTTATTCCGTCCTTAGTTTCCACGCCTTAAATATAGGTATTTTTGCCAAAATACTAAGGAAAAACTAGAAAAAATTAAGAAAAATTAGATTTTTTTAGTTTTTTCGTACACTTTTGAAAAATAATTAGTATATTTACAAATATGAATAAAGATTTTACTAGTAGCGTTAAAGTTAGCAAAGGTGTAGAAATTACTGAAAAAGCTATGAATTTACTAAGGACAGAAGTTCAGTTGCTTCGTGAGAATGGGCAATGTGCCTCCAATAAGTCTGTTGTTTCTAACTGCATTTACCAAGTCCTCGGCAAGAAGGCGGAGGGGGCTGTATGATACCGGAGATATTCGACTGCCCGATATGCACAAAGTCCGTTGAAAAACTTGAGGACAATAACTACGGAATATCTAGAGAAGGGGGCAAACACGCTCCTTTGTTCTTATTTAAGAAATATTGCAGTAATTGTGGTTATGAAATGAAATTTATCATAAATGAAAAAATCTTTAACATTTTATCAAAAGAACTTGATGAATACTGGGCTGGAAAAAATGAAGCTATGCCGCCTAAAAATTTATTTGCAAGCATAAAGGAATTTTTCTGTGGGAGAGCAAAATGAGCCTAACCTTCCTAGAAAGGCTAAAGCTGGACGACCTGCGCGACTACCTTGTTCCGCATATAGTCGCGGAGATGTCCGCGTTTGTGGCAGACAAGCGTTTCCTCTCGCAGAAGGAATACGCCGAATACTTCGGCTACAACCCCAAGACCATCGCAAAGAGGACAAACCTGCTGCGCCTGAAAGGCGCGGTGATAGGCGAGGGAAGGCAGACAAGATACGACAAAACCTACAAGCCAAACGGGGAAAGGCTTTTGAAGCAGAGATGACAAACTGCCGCTGCTCGTCCCAAGTATCTCCGGCACGGGCGGCGGCAAACCAAACCCGCCGGAGATACAAAACAGGAGATACACTATGGACAAGCAAGCAAAGAAAGCAGGCAGGGGCAAAGCCCCAGCCACCACGACGCAGATAATAAACCTTGACACGCAAAAGCCAAGCGACTGGAGAAAACGCGATGAGGATGTCGGTGACCGTTATGTAAACGAAGACGGTGCGAAAGTATACTACGAGGCAGGCTCTTATTCGTCTTGTATAGTCATATCCGACATTGCCGTGATAGACAACCCGAAAGAATGGGAGTTATGCCTGAAATACGAGGACAAAGATGTAAGGATAATCGGCAGTGATAAAAAAATATTTTGCGAAAGCATACCGGAACACACCAACCCCACGTTAAAGTCGGTGGTGAAAATGTTTTCTCACGCGCCAGAGGAGGCAGAATGAACAAGCCAAAAACCTTATTCAGCGAAACCGAAATGCGGCAGATTCTCTCAAAGGAGAAAATTATTGACATAAGAACGGATTACCGCGAAAACAAGGAACCCGTCTTTGCCAATATTATTTCTCGTTTGCACGACACTGGCAAAGTAATTTTCGCAGTTCTAAATAACAACCCTCATTCTTTCGATAAAAATGAGTTCTTCCAACTGAACAGGGCATTTAAATTTCTGGATCCAAAGAAATTTAAATCCGTTCTTAATGGGAAGAAGATACTGCATATTGCTATCACACTTAAAAACGGAGTAGCGAAATGAAGGAAAATGAAATGCAGGCTATTTTCGCAAAAGAAAGACGCGGAGAAAAACTAAGTTATGAAGAAGGAAATGCCTGGTGCGAAAATTATCTAAGAAATCAGGCAAAAAAGGGCAGGGTTGTATTGTACCGCGATTCGTCCTGCGGGCCTAAGCCTGACTTTGATTATATCTCTATGAGCAAAGACGAATTCCTGAATTGGCTTGCTTGCAACCGCCGCGTTTTCCGCCTCAAAAAGAAAGAAATCGCGGAGGTTTTTAGCGGCAGGAAAAACCTGCACATTGAGACGGATCTTGAGAAAAGTGGTCTGTTTGACGAGCAAGAGGAGCAAGCCCGGAAATGAAGCGAATCAACGAATTTTTCCACAAGCTTCTCATAGAGGGGTTATGGCTGAATCTAGGCAGGTTTATGACCGCTAGCGAGGTTAGCAAAATCACGGAGAAGTACAGGAGCGAATTCGAGGAAATCCGGGCGGAAAAACGTCAGTATGACGCAGAGTGCCAGCGAAAAAAACGCGAGCGTAAACGTCATACTGACAAATGTCAAACTGACGAAATTTGTCAAACTGACTGTCAAACTGACAAACCCAAATGTCAGACTGACACAGCCAAAAACGGCGAAATTTGCGAAAAAACGGCGTTTTCCGCTGAAAATTCGCACGTCGCGGGGAGGGGGGGTAGGGGGGGTAGGGTCGGAACATCCGTATGCTTATCTAACGTTTCTACAGACGTAGTATGTAACGCTACTAACGTTGGTTCTATCTATCTTAATAAAAATCAATCATTCAATCAAAAAGAAAAAAAAGATTTTTCAAAAAATAATTTACAAAAAAATGTAAAAAGAAAAAAGAACCAAACTCGCAAAGAATGGTTAGCAATGGAAGAAAGAGCAAAAGTCTATTGGGCTATAACGCCTAAAGTATGCAGAGAGATATCAACATTTAATGAGTTCGCTATTATCTTTAATATGATAGAAGAAGATATGCCGGAGCCTTGGCTATACCTTGCTGTTATGAACAAAAAAAGAGAAAATTTCAAAGAAGATTTTATTCCCGCTGCGCATAATTTACTTAAAAAAAGACCTTGGAAGAACTTGCATATAAACACATTAAATGATTTTAGTGAAAAAAAGGAATTCTACACGCTACAAGCTGATAAGTTTTATAAAGAATTTGACAAATTTGACAACATAGGATAGAGAATTTACAACCGCCCAAGAAGGCAAGGAGACATTATGACCGCAGCGCAAAAGCAGAGAAGCTATGAAAAACCAGCCCGTCAACGAATCTAACGCAGGCGAGACAGTTTCCGAGAGTGAGCTGGAAGAACTAAGGAGCGTGGTTAAAAGGATTTTGAGAATACTTGAAGGCTACATCGAGTTAAACGCATTGGGTAGCAAAAAATGAGCAGTCCTAAAAGCTGTCAAACAAAGGCTAAAATGAGAAAACCCACAGCAACGGTAAGCACGGCAATTAGATGTCCGATTGGCACAGGAGCAGGGGAATTCTTTTCTTCTTCTGTCGCGTTAATGCCTTTGCTTAGTTTAAGCTCTATGGCTATCTGGGCGAGCAATTTAAAGAGATTCTCCATACCATTAAATATACATTTTTTTGGAGGAAAGAGGCTGCCATAGCTAAACAAGCCAAGCGTTTTTTTGACGGCGATTTGCAGGGCTACATGCTATTTTTCATAAAAAAGAAGCTGAGCGATGCCCTGATGCCACTTGCCGAGGACATAAGGAGCGAGACAATGCTCGCAATCCTTACCCAGGCTAATCTGAAAATTCAGTTGTCGGCGTATGTAAAGGCCAACGAGATACCCAAAGGGCGAGATTTATCATTATTGAAAGCGGTGATGTACAGGCAGAGGCTCAAATTCATTTGGAAGGAGAACCGGCACGGCTGCGCACCGCCAGACGAGGAATGTCAGCACGAGGAGGAATCATGACAAATTCCGATGAACGAATGCCCGAAGGCACAGTGGGAACGCAAGAGACTGTCCAGCAGCCAGCGGCGGAGCAAGCCGCCAGCGAAATGAAAGAGGCTCCCAAAGCCCCCACGCTCAGCGAGCAGATGTTCGGAGGCAAAATAAAGCCCAAGGACGAGCCAAAGCAGCCCGATAGCGATGCGCAGCCCCAAGACGCCCAAAATGCCACGCAGCCCAAGAAAGGGGCTAAGGAGCGGATACAGGAGCTGGCACGCGAGAAGAACGCCTACAAAGCCGATGCCGAGGAAAAAGCAAAGGAGATAGACAGGCTCACTTCCGAGCTGATGGCTTTGCAAAAGACCGAGGAAAAAGACAAGACCGCAAAGGACCAGTACAGGGAAGCGGTCATAGAGGAGAAGCTGAAAGAGCACATGACGGAGATGCAAGCCGAGCTTATGGACTACTCCGCCAAATCCGGCAACCCCGAAATGTTCGAGACCAACTACAACTACTATATCCCCATTCTCAACGAGCATGACCCTTGGACAATAAGCCAGATAATCAAATTCCCCGAAAGGACGGCTATGCTTGACAAATTCTTCCAGGCCATAACCAGCGGGGTTTTCTCCGTCAAGGAATGGGTGGAAGCCGCCCAGCCCCTCAAAATGCAGAAGATAATGGATTTGAGGAAACTGGTTCAGGAAGGGGGCAAGCCAGCCGAGCCTAAAAAGGAGGAGCCCAAAAAGAACATCCCGGACTCGGTAGTGCCGGATCTGAACCCAAAGAGCGACCTGTCAAAGGATTTGAGCGAAAGGGCCATGTTCAACAAGGCATTCGGAAAAAAGAGATGATTTATTGCCGGGGTTGTTTTATTATTATGTAGGAGAAAGATATGGATCCGAATACTTTAAACAACCCTGTGTTCAACGACCAGCTTGCCGGGCAGCTGATTTCCTCGGGGAATGTCGCCATAGCCGTGGCTTTGGTATTGCTTCAAATAGCGATTATCCCTATTGCCGCGCTTGTTTTCCGCAGGTGGGAAGCCACGAACAAAAGAATAATCGACTTGGAGGCCGAGAACCGCAAGATAAGCCGCGACAAGCAGGCGGAAGCCTTTGACAACAGGATAAGCCAGCTTGAAAAGGACAACGACCACAAGATAGACGAAATATCCAGGACAGTGGAGAGCATGAACTCCACAATGACCAAGCTGTTTGAGAAGATAGGGGAATTGACAACTGAAATGAAGGATTTCGCTATGCGCCTGGTGAGGCTGGAGAAATAGCTTATGGCGATAAATTCATTTCAGGACGTTGAGAATGCTTTCAGGGAGCTTCAGGCCCAACTGAATTCCGCGTTTGCCAGGCAAGCCCATCAAATCTCATTGGCTCTCAACAAGAACGACCGGGATTACAAATGGGTCATTGAGCAGCTCAACGCCGTGAAGAACGGCTCCGAATCCCGCGCCATGCAGAAAGGCTTTGACCCCAGCCGAAGGGGAAGGCCCAATGGCGATTTGGTGAACAGCCTGCTGGAAATCATACAGGACGGAAGGCGTTTTTCGTATAACCCCGCATCCACCGAAGAGACCACTCTTGTCATAAATTCCTACGATGACGCGGAGCTAAGGGAATGGCTGGGTAATCTTGTCAGCATGATAAACGACTTGCTTCCCGCGGGAACCGCCAACCAGCTGATTCTCGGAGATAAAACCCTAACCCCAAAAAATACCGAGGACGGGGAGGAATTCAATGCCGCCAGCTCCCTATTCGCCGAGGGCGATGTTGCCAACGATGCCCCCGATGTCTTATACGGCGAGTTTAGGAACAGAGGGCTCAGGATAGACTGGGAAAATGTGGTAGATTTGATTTTCAATGAAGTTTTTGACAGGCTGAATGAATTGGGCTTGCTTGGAGGAGGAGGCGATGGCGGCTTTGGCTTTATCGAATCAGTGGAATTGACGATACCAACCCCAGCGCATGGAGAATTGCTAGGAAATGAAGTTTCCATCGTTAATAACGACCCGAGATACTACGCCGGAACGATAGTGTGGGAGCCGGACGATGAGATAGCCAGCGGCCTTAAATCATACAAGGCCGTATTTACCATAGCCCCTAAATTCGGATTCCAGTTCCACCCAAACACTCCTTTGCTGGTAAACGGCGAGCCGCCGTCCAGCGCGGCAATCCAGAGCGACTGGTCTATGCTGATAACAGTTGATTTTGCTCCGACAGGCAATGTTCCTATAGACGAAATAATTTTAACATTTGACGCACCAGTAGATGGAGAAAACCCAAATGGCTAGCTCTATAGTATCTAACCCGGCAAACACCGCATCAATCGTCAGAGAATGGTGGAGCAATCTTGACGGCTCTCCTATCACATACTCTGCGTTTACCAAAGGCGAGACTTACCGCAAGAACATCGAAATCCAGAGCAACGGCTTTCCTTATGATATAACAAATGCGACTGCAAAGACTATGAACGGCTCTGCTCCTGACGAAGCAGTGCAGAAGAACGGAGTATGGCGTCTGAGCAAGGACGTGGTGGCGGAAAACAACCAGCAATTCACCGACCCACGCGATGGAAAAGTGTATGAATATAAACTAATGCCGGATGGGAAATACTGGATGACCGAGAATCTGAACTATAATTATTCCGGGTCTTTGATATATAATAATAACGCTCAACCTCTCCCTAAGGTTGGAAGATTATACAGCTATAACATGGCTCGAAACACTATGCTTCCGCCTCCAGGGTGGCACGTAGCTACAGAAGCGGAGTGGACGGCACTTGCTTTAGCAGCTGGCGGTTCCGGAACCTATGGACAACAAGGAACAGCGGGATTGAATTTAAAGAGCACTGATGGTTGGCAAACTAATAATAACGGGCTAGACCTATACGGATTTAGAGGCTTGCCGGCAGGTTATCGCGAAACAACGCCCTTAGAAGGCGGGGCAGAGGGTGATTTTTCTGTCGCCTGGAGAAATCAAAATACAAACGTTCGTTATCATGCTATCGGCACTTCAACAAATCCTACCTCAATAGTTTATCGGTATTTATCTAATAATAATTATTTAAGTCAGTTTACGCTTTCCCAAAGCAGCTTAAATAATTATCAATCGATTCTGTTGGAAGCGCAATATTATAGCGTTCGTTGTGTGAAGGACAGCCCATGACCCCCGAAGCCTCAACAGCATTTTTTTCATAGGAGAAAACATTATGTGGATAAAGCAAAAAGGAAAGAACAAGCATGGCGAGGACGCCGTGACTTTGGTATGGCATGAGCCAAAAATAACTTTGTCATCGCCGCCCATCACTTTGACGCCCGTGCCTATAACCATAACGCCTGTGCCCATCACTTTGACGCCCGTGAAAGCCAAAAGAAAAGCTAGGAAAAATAAATGAAAGTGGAACGCATAATAAACCAGTCAATGCTCATATCCGGCATAGGCTTGTTTGATGACATTGCCGAAGATGCCGTAGCAGCGGACAGGGCACTCGCTATTTTCCACAACACCCTCAACGACATAAACAGCGACCCCAAAATAACCCTGTGGCAAGAAACATGGGACTACCAAAGAGATACGGACGGCGAAGCAAAGGCAAAGCCGCCCAAGCCCAAGAATTCTGGCTTCATAAATTTGCCGCAGCTGGGCGATGAAGAAACCCCGCAGTCCCCCAAGAAAGACGATAATCTCAAATTCCCGAACCACGACACCCCTTTCGCCATTTCAAGGCAATATCCGCTCCCGGCTGATTGCCGGAGGGTGGCAAAGGCTTTCAGCGGCTCTTCCGAACTCAGGAAAACGGATTTCAGCGAGATTGTCAGGCACAGAGCCATCCCAAGCATGACCAATATGTTCGCCGTCAACAACAAAAGCATAGAGCTTGTTTCCAATGGGCGTTTATCCATAGTCTATGCCAAGCAGTTCAAGGATTTCGCGCCGGGAGACGAATGCGATTTGCCGCCGGAATCCATATCCTACGTCATAAACCTGCTCGCTTTCAACCTCGCGCTGGCATACCAGAGGGATTCGGCGGACAGGTGCAGAATGCTTGCGGAGAAATCATACAATGCCTTGATAAGCACTCTGAACGTGAATATGGGAAACATGTACCAGAACATTTACACCGCGCTCAACCGCTTTGACTGACGAGGGGATATATGTCTGAAATGAAGGAAATGGCTTTGGAAAATCTCTCCCTGTTCAAAAACAGGTCTGAGCTGCACAACGTGACGCAGGTGCCAAGCGACACGGGCAACGCCGCTCTCCAGATGGCCACCTTCCCCAATGTCAAGGCAAACCAGACATGGCTTGGCAATGGCGAGAAGTTCCTCGATGTCCAGATGCAGTTTGACTGGATTGTCTATAAGGTATGGATGCCCAATAGCTCCTCCGTACTTCCCGGTCAGGGGCAAATCCAAATAAGAGCCAAGAACCTAAACAACGGGGCTAATATTTCATTCACGCCTTACAACGACCCGCCCGATGCCGTTCTGCCATTCCAGACATTGGAGTTCGTGGATTTGAATGCTTTGAGATGGGTTATAGTCCTGTGCAACCAAAGATGCTGGAAATTCAGGAGCGATTCCACATTCATGGTCAATGACATAGACGCAAACGAGGATTACACGGTTGTCATAGACACCGAAAAAGTCCAAGACAAAAACAAGCTGGTGGAGATTTTCGTAGAAGGCTATTATTATTCGTTCTATAAAAACTTCAGAGGCATAGAGTTTTCCGGGCTGCTCAACTGGGGGAACAATGAAACAGTTTCTTATAGTTCATTCAATGGGTTTGTTGATTTAGCAAAGAACAGAGTCAATTATTTAGCCAGCAATAACATGAATGTGGCTTTGAAAATGACAAAAGAACTTAGAGATATATTTGTTGGTTCTGCAATAGATTCCATTCAAGGAAATAAATATTATTATAAGACAGAGGTTGAGCGATTACCAGTGTTTAACTCTCAGGATGACATATTCTACAGAGGAGGCATGTTTGGAATCAGTGTAATAGACCGGGGATGGCGTGCCGCCCAAAACATCAACGATGCGTATAAAAATAGCCAATGCAAAGATATAGCAGTGATGATAGGTGAACCTGTCGGAAGATGGGGCGACGACATAATAGTGAATGGCGGTAGAGTGCTTGCTTTTGTTCCGCTGGGATTCACATACGATATGTTTGACGACCGAGCTTTGAACAACCTATTGCTGGACAATCCCAATGCTGCATCGGACAACCCGGGGAAAACCCTGCGCAGGATAATCGCATTATTGAGAGAGCTCCTGCCAACTTCATACGCAAACGGAGCGTATTCTTACAATTACACGCCACCTACTTTTGGTTTTGGAAAAGTAAGCACAGCAACAGCGGATTCTGCAGTATGGATCAATCAAACAAATTCACCGCAAAGGTATTGGGATGATTTTGTGAATGGCAGCAAATTTACCTACCCGTCAAGAATGGTTTTTAACAATTCAGCCTGGATTGAAGAAGGACAGAACCCCAATACCAAATTAAGCGACCTGACTTACAACAATAAATCAGTCTCTCAAATGATACAAATAATAGACAACGCTTTCAACAAATATCTTACAATAAACGATTCAACCGCATGGATTCAATTTGCCAGCACAGTGAAAGCCAATGCCGAGGAAGGCATTATTAAGGGGGCAAATGCCCCGATGAATCATGGTCTATTTTGGATTAAAACGCAATTAGAAGAACTTAAAGCCAATAATGATATAAGCGGTTTAACAACTCATTTATACAATGCCCTTCTTTACACCAACGAACTGATTGAATTGTTGAGCAATGTCATTCTTGCTTGCGATGTTTTAATAAACAACGTAATGCCCGATGGAGCCATAGCCAAAAATTTAGCGGAAAAATTGAAAGAATTCATCGACACTCTCTATACTAGGGGGCGCAGTTCTTGGAATTCATTGAAAAGCAGGCTGGATAGCATCGTAAATATTTTAAGAGCATACAAAACCGACAATGTTATCAAGGATATTGAAACTATCTCCCACATGCTGACGGTTGTCACCGACCCGGATAGATTCTTCTACTCCGACATCGGAACGACAAACATACAGGGAACGAATTTCTACAGCACGGAGTATGCCAATTCAACGCCGAGGGAAATGTGGCGGCTTGGGAACAGGATGGTGCTTTTCACCAACAACACGGTCGAGTTCTGGGACATAACGAACGATTTTGAGGACCCGCTGTCACCCGCATACAGCTCCAATGTATTCTCGCTTGATGTGCTGCCAAATTCCAAAGTCCGGTTCAACGACACCCTTTATTTCATCGCGAAGCCCGTGGAGCTGGATTCGTATTCCGTCTATGCCTTGACCAAGACCGGGCAGATAGCCCAGATTTCCTATCCCCAGCTTGATTATTGGCTAAACAAGCAAATAAAGCATTTCAACCCAGGGCTGATCGGCTCGGTAATAAGCTACGAGAATATCCCGGTCATCCAATGGAAAATCGGCGGCGATGCCTCTGTCCTCAACTTCAACATAATCTACAGCTCGTTCTTCTTCTCCGACAATCTTTATTTTCTGGCAAACGATGCCTATTTCAAGCTGGGCAGCGGCAAAGCCGGAACGCTGGACAATTTCCTCAAAGACAGCGGGGAAATGATTGAGGCTAAAATAATCACCCCGAACACCAATTTCAACGACCCGTCCCAAAAAAAGAGGTATAAAACCGTTGCCGCCGTTCACGGCGACTTGGAAATAGAGGACAGGGACGATGCCCAGCCCATACGCCACAGGTTTTACCGAGTTTCGCGAATGCCGCAGGCTTCCGTGAGGGTAATCAAAATAAAGCCAAGGCAAGGCAAAAGGAACGCGGCGTACAGGATTATAGGGATAGGCATGGGGATAGATTTCCAGACTGAAATATCATGGCAGGGGTATCTCCGGCTGAACAATTTTTCATACGAGGTGGAGTAAGTTTATTATTAAAATAGAGAGGATAAGAATATGCTGCCAGCACTCATACCATTAGCGATAGGAGCCGGGACTGCCATAGCGGGGGCTTACGGCTCATACAAGCAAGCGCAAAGCGACAAAGCCAACCAAGAGGCTCTGCTGGCTAGGCAGCAAGCCGCCATAGGCGATTACAACAGGTCAATGGCAGGGCTTATACCTCAGCACGCACTCGAGCAGCAGAACGCCTTGGACAAGTTCAGCCAAGATGCCCAAAACTACATGAACTCCCCCGACAGGGTTGCCCAGTGGCTCAACCCGAACATGGATTACCAGCTGGCTCAGGTTGCCAATATGAACAACCAGCAATACGCGGCAGATGGCAAAATGAACTCCGGCGCGGCGATGAAAAGTTTGCAGGACAGGAGCCAGAACCTTGCCAGGATGAGCTGGAACGATGCTTTCAACCAAATGAACGCCTCAAACAACCAGGGGCTTGGGCATGTAACCAACTTGGCAGGGCTTAAATTGGACAACAACGCCAATATATTCAATGCCAAAGCCGGAATGAACCAGAACGAGCTGAACGCTTCGCTTGGGCTTGCCTCCCCTAACCCTGTCAACGGCTTCAACGCAGGGATGCAAGGGTTCACGTCCGGTCTCAATGCCGGAGCAAACATAATAAACGCATTTAGGAGTAGCCAAAAATGATGCCGCTTACAGTGAGAGACAATATAGGAGCCATAAACATGGCTTCCCAAAGGATGAACGAGCTTAAATCCGTGGACAGAGCGAAGGAGTTCAGGGATGGACTTGAACGCTTTGGGAAGGCTGCCGGGGATTTTACGATAATAAACCGACTGGCGATGGAAGAAGCGGATGAAATCAAAAAACAGAAGCTTCAGCAAGCGATGGAGAGCAACGACATCGGAGCCATTGAGGAACTCACGAAAGACCCGTGGTATGCGAGGCTATGGGACAGAGTGAAAGAAGGATGGACTGACAATAGGAAATTCAGCACGGAAAACCGGGAAAGGAACGAATACCTCAATTCGCTTCCCAACTCCATCGGCAACAAGCCCGATGAGCAAATCAGCTCCATTTCCTTGCTGCCGGATAGCCTTCGCGGAGATGTCAATGAGTTTGTTATTAGGCAAGGCAAAAGAGAATTGGACAGGCTGAATGAAAAAGGAACGGTCAGGAGAGCCGCCGAAACGGCTGGCATTGACACGGGCTACATGAAAGCAAGCGAGCAGGATAAATTCAACGAGGAATTGAAGGAAAAAGAGGCAAACGACATTGTTTCGGATTTCCGCAACAATCTTATGACCTTGAGGGTTTACGATGGGCGCAAATCGGAACTGCAAATGGTTCCAGAGGTAGACCGTGGGCGTGAATGGCACCAAAGCATGAACGAACTCAACGCCCAGAGAAATTCGCTATTGAAAAGAAACGAGGAAATCAGGCAGCGCGGCTTGGGAATGGGCATAGACAAAACAAGGTTCTTGGAAACAGAAACCCCGGCTGAGACGGAAATAAAAAAAGACTTGGGGCAAGACCGGGCGTTGCAGATTGCCCAAACTTTTGACCAAGTGATAACAGGCTTGGGCAGCAATCCGTCCGACAATCAAATCTACCAGGCATTCGCGCAGGCTAACAACCCATTGGCGGACAACAACGAGCTTAAACACGTGAGAACCAAAATAGACGAAAAAACGCAAAGAGACCGAGGGCAGGAAAAACATGAGCTGGGTATTATCGCCCAAAGGCAGTCCATCGCAGCGCAAAATCTTTCAATGCTCAATTCGCAAGCCGACTCAGCCGCTAAAGGAGTCGCGGCAAAAGAAGAATTGGCCGCCCTAAACGCTATTTCGGCCAATGACTACAGGCAAATGAACCTGTGGCTCAAAGGAGCGGTTGATTCCGGCATAGGAAGGGTTTACGGGCTTAATACCAATGCTATTCTTGAAATGATGAATCTTGATTCCTATACCCCGTCTCAGAAGCAATTCATAGACGGGCAGATGAGGATAGTCAAGGCAAAACTAGCCGAGCAGGCAAAAACAGCGCCGAAGGAAAAAATCAAACGCAGCAGCCGGGAGGATTTCTAATGGCTATAGAAGTGAAAAACAAATTCGGTGAATGGGTTGAACCCGATTTTGAGCCAACCGATGAAGAACTGGCAAAATGGCAAGCGGAAGGGAGAATCCGGCCGTTGACGGAATCCTTTGGAATGTCCGAGCAAGAAGCGAGAATAGCTAAAAGAGAAGAGCAAAAAGCCAATTGGGGATGGCCTGAAAAAATCGGCGACTTCGCCCATTCAATGATAGCACCCGTTTCCCACGCTTACGGCGAAAGCCAATTGGACAAAGGCGAAAAAGTTGACCCGGCGAAATACGCGGCTGCCGGAGCAGCGGACGTGGGCTTGGCGGCATTTTCTCCTTTGCGCTTAGGGGCAGCTGGATTGAAAGCCGTGGCTCCTAAAGCGGCCGCTAAAATAGGCTCAATTCTCCCGAATAGCCTCAAAGGAACTATAACAGGGCAAAGATTCATACAAGGCACTGGCAATGCTGCCAATGCCGTTGCCGATGGCGAGTTGACCCAAATGGCTGTGAACGCGGCGGAAGGGAAGGATTTGACCTCGCACTTTGGCACAAGCGGGCAAGCGGCTTCGGATATAATTACCGGAGCCATTGGCGCGGGGCTGGGGGTCAAGAAAGCCAATTTCAAGGACAAAGCCATAGACGAGGCAATAGACGCAAACAAACGGGCAAGCCAGCAGCTTGTGGCTTCCGTTCCATTGAACATAAGGCTAAACGAAAGAGCCGGGCATTATGTGGATGAAGCTGGGAATCTGGGAGGCTCCAAAAATAAAAATTCAGTTCAGATGGCTAAGGAGATTTTCAGCGACCCGAATAAATCATTGTCCACAGCCGTGACGGAAAACGAGGCTAAAATACAAAATCTTATAGAGAATATGCCCCCTGCAATGTCCGATAATTTATCCCTCCAAATGAAATTCATACCGCCCGAAAGGAATATTCAGAAGTCGGTTTCCGACAATATAGACCGTGCCAGAAACGAATTGCTTCAAGATATGATTGACCGAGGCTACATAAACGAGGAAGGGGTTATAGCCAGCCAAATCCCAAATATAAGGACATACCTCAACAATTCAATAAACTGGAACAAGAACCAACAAGGAATAACGCGGTCGGCTCCTGATGAGAAGGCGGCCAGGGAATTATATCGGGAAATAAACAGTGCATTGGACGCGGCTTCGCACGTGCCAGAGTTCAAAACATTGAGGGATTGGGACAGGGCGTATTCGGAAGCGTTGGTTGAGGCTGATTTATTGACGGGCATTTCGGATAAGAGGGCAAGGATAGATTTTGGGAACGATTATTACCCAACCAAGGATTTAGACTTGAACCAATTACTGAACGAAAATCTAAGAAGAACGGCTGGGGAAACTGCATCTGACCGATTGCTTCATTTAGGTGGAGTGCGTACTCCATTTACATTAATGCCAAACCAGCTTTACGATAAATAGCCTATGCCTATCCCATTATTGCCCAATTCCCTATATGGCGACATAGAGGCGAGCACGAAGCTGGAAACCGCCGCTATATCTATCCTGCCGGAAAGGATAGAAGTCAAGAAGGACAAAACGGCTACTGAAAAAGGAACATCTCCTAAAAAGAGTTGGGCATTTGGGAATAATTTGTACAATTTAGCAAGTGACTACACCGCTGGAAATCCGTTTTTCGCTACACTTGGAGGGACAGGGGACGCCGCTATTGCCGCTGCTTGGCTTTATCCCCCAACTCATAACTTAGCCGAGAGCGCAAGAGAAGCCGCTTCTGGGTTGTATAATGTTCCAAGAACCTTAGACCCTGATTTCTGGAAAAAGGCAGGGAAAGCACACAGGGAAGCAATAAAGGAAGCATTTACATTAGATGAAAATCAAAAAGCTGTATTGCAAGACGAGAGGAACAGAGCAAAATTAGATTTGTATAATGCTTTTATACCGCCTATACCATATATAGACTACTGATACAGTAATTCGCCTATATAAAATACCAAAGATACGCCTATAAGCCAAAAAATATAAGGTATATCATTATACATTTCGCCTATCGTGTTTTTCAGCTTTTCCATACCCATAATATACATTATTTTTTGAAACCTAACACCACCTGTACGATGTTTTATTATTGTATTGGAGGCTCATAATGCTAAAAGTCTATGATTTCGCGGGAACGCAGATAGTAACGGAGTTTGCTGGCGTTGATTTGTGGCGGGTAAAGAATCACGTCATTGTATATGTATATACGAATGAGGGCAAGCTGTGCTACAAAATAAAGCCCGGTTTCCCAACCAATATGCGTAGCGGCTCCCATTGCATTGACTGGCTTATTCCCAAGTTCACGGGCAACAACCGCTACAACCTTGCTATACTATGCCACGATTTTGCATATACAAAAATGAAAGACGGCGACAATCCATTGAGCCGTGAATTGGCCGATGAGATTTTGCGGCAAATGGTTATTTTAAGCGGTGAATTAGGCTCTATACGCGCTGGAATAATGCACAAAGCACTCCGCATAGGCGGGGCTTCCGCTTATGAATCCGAGAACACAGGGGATTACGCAGGGGCAGAAAACTTTATGGAATTCGATTGGGACGCAAGATAATTTATTATTATATAAATGGATAGTTTGTTTGGCTCTACATACGACACGAAGGAAAAAAGGTTCTGCAACAAATGGACTTTGGAGGAAGCCATAGGCAAGTGCCTTGACGTACGCTTTCAAGAGAGTAAGCAATTTAACAAGCTCATAGCCGAGCTTTACGCCCACGCCTTCACCAACGGCAACGAAACGCTGTTCAAATTCATGGAAAGCCGTTTCAGCACGAATGTCATACAAGACAAGGAAGTCCATATACATTTTGAACTGGTAAGCTCACGGGAGCAGGCAAATGCAAATTAACGTAAAGCTTTTGCCACATCAATACGCGGCAGTGAGCGCAAAGGAAAGGATTATAGTTATGTCAATGGGTGTTGGGAGCGGCAAGACCTCCACCGTTGCCCTTATCGCAATAATAAACATGCTCCAAGGCAAGCGGATTTTAGTAATCGAACCCACATATTCGCAAATAGTAGACCCATTTATGCGTGAAGTAGAAAAGCAGATGGTTAGGCACGGCTTGATGATAGAAGGCACCAAAATATGGAATTTGAACAAAAAGAATCTTAAATATATGTCAGGCGAAATAATAGCACGTTCTGCCGAGGGCGGCAAAAGTGCATTTGCAGGGATTGACGGAATAAACACTGTTATCATAGATGAAGCGAGCGAGATAGCCGACTTCCAAATTTTCACAGAAGCAAAAAACAGGCAACGCAAAGCAAAGTTTCCAAATCAAAAAAAAATTTATGTTGTGGGCACAGGCTGCTGCGGGGAGCATTGGTTAAAAGACATTGCTTTGAAACCCAACACCCTTCTGCTCAATGCCTGCTACCATGATAATTACTTTCTCGACCCCGAAGATATTGAAGATTATTCTGAGGATTACGGCGAAAATTCAATATTCCCTAAAAGCTACATAGACCAGTATGTATATGGGAAATTCGTTGACGGCGGCGATAGCAGCTTATTTACCGAGATTATAACCAACGCCCCGCCCAAGCCGGGTATAAAGGTGGCAGGCTATGACTGCGCATATTCAGGCACAGGCGATGATTCCGTTATCTGCGTTATGAATGGCAATATACTTGAAGCCGTATATGTGAGAAAAACACGAGGCGACATAGAAATGAAGGAATTCCAGAATATGGTGGATTTGCAGCACAAGCCGGATTTCTGGAACTACGATTCTACAGGCAATGCGGTGATTCTCAAAGGCACGGCTATAGGCTTCGCAAACGCCGGGGGGCAGTTCGCAAATATGAGGACAAGGATTTACTTTGACTTGAAAAGGAAATTGCGCGAGGGAATACACGTGCCGCAGCACATATATAACGAGCATTGGAAACCCATAAAGCAGGAGCTAGATGCCACGAGCCTAAACCTTGAGAAAGAATCCAAGAAACCCGCGTTGACAGGGAAAGCGGAGATTAAGAAGAAGCTGAAGAGAAGCCCGGACCGTGCCGATGCCCTATCCTTGGCTTGCATCCCGCCAGCCGGAATAGACCACGAGAAACTGAGAAGGCTGCAAATGATAAATAACCCGTATGGTTAGTTTTATTATTACTAATGAGGTAATATCATGCTTGATGAAGAAGAAATAAGAGAGAGGCTTAAAAAGTTCGCGGCATCCTGCCAAGACGTCCATTCGGTCAATGTGGCGGATTTCAAGGTTTCCAAAAACATCGCTTCCGGCAACGGATTCGCGAACCTTAAAAAAGGAAAAGTCTGGCATAGCAACCGGGCAAAGGTCAACGCTTCGGGCATAGTGATGACGCCTATAGTCAACTCAATAGTGTATAGGTTCACCGAGAACCCGTTTGACTTTCAGGAAGCTGATTCCCAAGAGCCATCTGCCTACGGAGTTGACTGGGCAGAACTGAAATTCCAATTGGGCAATGCGCTGAGGGATGCCGTGCAGGACGGCATAAGCTATATCCTCACATACAAAAAAGATGACAAGATAAGGTTTTCAAGGCTAAACAACTTCAACGTGATTTACGGCGAATGCGAATACTCGAACGGCAAAGACGCAAAGGAAGCTGTTTACATAGACAAAAAATCCACTGGAAAAAAACAGGCAAAAGGGCATATATCAGCCGCCTTCGCGAATGTCCTCAACCTAAATCCCGATGATATACCCGTGCTGACATACTATTTCATTGAGGGCAACGAATGCCATCAGGTCCGGCTTGAAAACGATGCCATAGCCGAATACATAATCCAGCCTATAAGCAAGATACCCATAACAAGGATTTACGGAAAGGAAGTCCCCATAGAATACCGCAAAAACTGGCGAGGCTTGTATTACATCGTTAAAGACATTCTGAGGACTATGGATTTTGAGCAGAGCCTTATTCAGGAAAGGATAGCCACCGCACCCAATCATCAGTATTGGATTGCCGAGGAATCCATTGGCAACAACACTGAGCAGTTCGCCAAAATGAGCGACATCCCGACAGCCGTCAAAACATACAAGGCCACAAACCCCAACACGAGCGAGCCGCTGCCACCACCACAGAGAAACGATTTGAGGGCGCAGATAGACGATTTGCTTCAATCCTACACCACGCACAGCGAGATAGTCAGCCAAGGGCTTGGGCAGATAGCCGGGGCAGAAAAAGGCAACGAGACCGCCGAGGCTGTGCTGCTACGAAGGGAAAACAAAGACACCGCGTCAAACGACCTGATAAAGAACCTCCTGGATTCAAGCTATGCCATTTGCGCCGTGGTGGAAGAGTTCATAGAAAGGAAAGTCAATGTCACCTCCGATATTTTCGCAAAAGCAAGGAAAAACGAGGAACTGCAAAAGATAATAGCCTTGACCACTTTCATAAGCCAGAACAAGATGGCTTACGAGGTAACCCCGGTTCTTATCTCCAAGCTCGACATAGACGACGTGTCAAAGCAAACATTGTTGCAGTTGCTGCAACAACAGAAGGAGCAGGACGGAGGCTCAAGCCAAGAAATTGAAATGCTGAAACTGGAAAACCAGCAATTGAGGGCAAGCAACGAGGCTCAGGTTATTGCCGCCAAGATTGACAGCGAATCCCGAATGGCAGTTAAAGCAATGGACGCAAAAATAAAGGAAGAGGAATTCAGGCTAAAATGGGCTGAACTCGGCTTGAAAGAGCAAGCCGATAAAATAAAATTGAGCATGGATGCGGAAAAGATGTCAAATGATTTCCAAACGAAGGTTGCTGACTTGAAAATCAAAGGATTCAACGCCGGAGTCAATTCTGCGGGGTAAATCATGGAAAATGAAGCGGAAAACACGAGAAGGCAGCCACCGAAAGGCGACTACTCAAAAGCCCCAAAGAACATGAGGAACTTTGTCAATGGCAAAATGCTAAGGCAGGGAATTATTGAAGGAACCGACCAAACCACGGCAAATACTGCCCAAATAATCAAATTTTTGCAGTCAAAACGATTTAATGACAAAATAAAGGGAATAATCGGGGATTGAACTTTATTATTATGATAGGTGGATAAAAACGCCGCCCAATTCAAGGTTTTAAATCCTTGCTCAAAAAATTAACCGGGGCAGAAGCCTAATCCAAGCAAATCATTATTTGTCTCAGTTAGACTATTGAAGCCAATCAGTTATAGGACAAATAATCAACTCGCAAAACTGGGCTTCAAAAAGGGTTTTATGAATGAGATAATGACGCAGGAGTTCGGAACGACCATTGCGGCGACAGTCAAGAGAGAAGTCCCTATCCTTGACTATATCAACACCGAACTAAGCAACTTGCTCCAAACCGGTTCAGGCAATACCGTCAATGTTTTGGTCCCTAACTTCGGGAAAGTTTCCAAAGGCTCTTCTTTCAACGGAGAAGGCGATACAGTTAAAACGTTAAGCTCAATCAAAGACTTGCAGGTGCAGGTTGACAAGGTCCCGGTCAAAGTTGAGATAACCAAGGTAGGGGCTTCATACGACTTGCTCGAAAAGACTTTGAAGCTTTTCACCGAAACCAGCCAGATACACGAACCCCGCATTAGCCAGCTGGCAAAAACAATCAACTCCGAGATATTCCAATGCGTGCTCAAGGCGGCTCACAGCTCCATAATTGGACAAATCGGGTTCACCGATTTAGCGGAAGCCGTCGCATACGTTGATGAAAGCCGTGTTGGCGAAGAAAATGCCGGAATGCTCTCGCCTCTGTTGAACAACACGATAGCGGCAAGCGGCGCGAACAAGTTCGCCAACACAAATTTGGCAAGCCCAAAGGGTACAGAGCTGAATCTATACAAAGGAATTCTGGGCGAGTGGATGGATGCCACTTTCTTCAAAAGCGCGGACGCAGGCTCCATCAAGCTCGGAAACGAAGTCAAGAAAGAATTCGCCATCACTGGCAATGCGGATGTAATCCGCGATGGCGACACTACTCTTAGACTCAGCGATATAGAGTTCGGCGGTTCTGAATTGACCAAGATTCCAGCTGGAACCCCCATCATAATCGGTAGCGGCGACCCGGCAGTCGCTGGCTCGATAAGCTCGCCATTCACGGTTTCCAATGTTTACGGCGATGACACCCAAATCATACGCACATTCGTTGTGAAGGAAGATGCTCCCATCAGCGGAGGGAACGCCAACGTGAAAGTTGCCCCTATTCATTTGAACGAGAAAATAGGCGATGAAGTCACGATGTCAAGCGCGGCCGTGCCAAATACTTGGTATAACGGCGATTCCGAGCAGGATAGCCTGACATTCATTTGCCCCTTGCTCGCAGGCGCAAAATACGCCCTCGGTGCCGTGTTTGCTTCCAAGTCCGTTGCTTTTGCCTCGTCAACCCCAAAAGAATTGGCTGGGCAAGATTCCACGTCTACAAAGCTTGAAGGCGAACTGAACATCAGGACAAGCTACGGCGGCGATATTAGGGAAGGTGCTGAAACCTGGCGCGTTGATGCTTTGTATGGAGTCGAGGCACTGTACGGCCAAGGAAGCGTTGCTCTTTACGGGCAGATTGCGTAAAAGCTACTGAAAGGCTTTTCAAAATACAAAGCGGGGTTGCGATGCCCCTTACGCAAGCAGAAGTTTGTGGAAAAGGCAATAGAATAACCAGACGCCCTTTGCGGAGAGCTAGGCCATTCAAAACTGCAGCTAAAGCTAAAAGCCGCTAGGTTTTGGTCTCGTTTTTTGTTTCCCTGGGCAAACACTCGTTTTGATGCTGGTTTTGTCCCATTGCGAGCATTTTGGGGAAAAATTTGCACCATCTTGCTATTTCATCGGAAATAGTTTTATATTCATCGTATGCGGAGTAAATAATCATGTAATTATTTATCTGACACTGCCCTTAAAAACCCGACTTTTTGAGCAGAGACACTGATATTTTTATTAAAATTATTGAAAAAAGTGAAAAAAGTGTAAAAAATATTTACATTTTTTTAAAAAAAATAATCTATATTTACTCAGATTAACGCTTGAGAGTAGATATCTGAAGATGTAGAATTTATCAGAGGGATGCTTTTTGAGCATTTTTTTTGAAATTCTTCATCCGGGAGTTTTCTTTAAAGCAAAACAATTGGAGTATCAATTATGGCTGAAAAACCCTTTTCTGCGAAAGCAATTGAAATTGCTGGAAGAAACCATAATAATTTTAGCAAAAGCACAGCCAAAAAAATACAGGATTTGCTGAAACCTATAAATGGGGAAATTGGTATAAGCACGGTTAAATGGCAACCTTGCAAAGGAAATTGGTAACATATATATAAGGCGGTTAATTTATGAAACCCAAAGAATTCCAAGATTTATGGAATGATATTGCTGTAATAGAAATAAATAAAGTTGCAGATTTATGTAGACTCAAAAGGGGGTTACGGATTGAGCCAAGAGGAAAGATTGATGACCTTAAGGATGATATTTACAGCAGATACGAAACTGAAGAGAAAAATTTTAGAAGCAAGGCCGGGATAAAACCATCTAGCAATCTTGATAGACATAAAGTTTCCGCAATATTTTACGATGCGTTTGTTTATAAAACAAACAAAAATGAATATTCTTTTATGGTTTTCAACAACAAAAATCAAAGAATACACGCAATGGACGCTATCGTAACGCACGAAATAGCCTTTGATATAGCTAGAGGTATAATGGTATCTTTTATAGCAAGCGAGCCTAAGCCATCAGGGTATAAAGACTTTGTAGTCAAAAATGGAATTCTAGAGCCTAATCTTATATGCACTTCAACACATAATACAAGCTACAAAGATGAAGTTTTGAAGCAGATTATTTATGCACAAAATGAAAATAAACTCTCTATTGCTAACCTTGCAATTATATTTTCCGCTATAGAGAATAATACCTACAACCAGTACGAAATTAGCAAGAAGAACAAACTCCTACAGGTTGGTAGAAAAAATATAAAAGAATTGTCTAAAAATACCACTCATCCAGCCACCGCACAAACTCCCCGTAAACCTTAATCATGCCCTCGAACCCTGCCGGACTTGCGGATAGATCATATTCAGCGTAGTGGCTTGCGGTGGTGTTCACGTTGCTATGCCCAAGCATACGGCTAACCCTCACCAGCTGCCACCCAGCACTAAGGCGAGCGGTTGCGCAGGTGTGCCGGAAACGGTGCCAGTTCACATCTGCTATCCCTGTATCCTGCTCACAACGGGCAAAAGTTCTTCTAGCATAATCTTTTACGCTCGTTGTGTTTTTCGCAACTTTGCCTTTTTTCTTTTGCGGCCTTTTGAATACATAGCCTCTTTCAAATATTTTGCGTAAAGTCGCGGTGAGCGGAATATCCCGTGCTCTGTTCTGAGTTTTCGCGTCTATTACCCCGCTAACCAGTTTGTCAAACACTCGCAATATACCCAAATCCAATTTAAACCATTCCGGCGTTAGAAGACTCAACGCCTTAGCCTCCAAGCCTGCACACACAGCAAGCAAAGCCATATCATGCAGATACCAATTCCCGGTAACCTCCGCATTTGCCGCAAGCCAGGTTAGTATAGCCTTTGTTTCCGAAATCTCAAAAGGCCTTACAGCTTTGGTGTTCTCCGTGGTTGGCTTTACCCTTATGCCGTCCAACAGGTAGCGTTCCTGCCAGCCGTGGTACTTGACCCCGTATTTGATTACAGCAGCTAGGCGGTTCAGCTCCTTGTTTACAGTATCCGCACTTGTAATGCCAACGCGCTGGTCAAATCTTTTTGTGTTGCGCCATTCGGGATAAGCGGCCATATGCTCTCTTTTAAGTTGCCCATATCGCTTTATATTTTTAGCTTTTAAAAATTCCTGCAAAATACGGCTCTGCCTTTTTGCTTTGTCTATTATGTTGTTGGAATTTATCCCTGGGCGGCAAAAATCAGATATGTACTCCTCAAATACCGATTTAAGGCTCGTCTCAATTTGAGTATTTAGGTTAAGGCTTATTCCGCTTGCTGCTGCGGCTGCCTTCACTTTTTTTGGCGAGGCAAGCCATTTTTCGGAAAGCTCCCGTATTTGCCTTCCTGTAGCGTTTTTTCTCTCTTCGGGAGAAATGGACTGCATAACCGCATTATGAGCTTGCAGCCACTGCTTTGCTGTGTATTTATCTAGCTTAATGGAATAGCGCAGGTTGCGCCCGGCAGACTTGTCTATAAGGCGATGGCACTTGTAACCGTCAATTATTGTTTTGGATATGCTTGGCACAAATTTTCCTTTTACTTGGCACCTACTTGGCACCAAAATAGAAAAAAATATTCTTTTCCATGACCTTAAAACCATATTTTATGGAACTTTGAAAATTTGCGCAATCCCTGCGCAACCCTTGATATAATCGGCTAAAACCGCATTTTTGCACTGTAAACGCAAATGGACAATACAAGATTTGAACTTGTGACCTCTGCCGTGTGAAGGCAGCGCTCTAAACCAGCTGAGCTAATTGTCCAGGCTCGCAAAGCGACTTGCTATAGCCGCAATGGAGGTGAGGGGAGTCGAACCCCTGTCCAAAATTTCGTTCGCGTTCGCTCATACATGCGTTTCCTCTGTATTTAAAGTTTCGCCTTTGAAAACGCCCATAAAGGTCGGCGCAAAGCAAAAGCTAGCCTGAGAGCTTTGGGTTCTGCGTTCAGGCAGGCG
>JAITFO010000033.1 GCA_031281265.1 Candidatus Fibrimonadaceae bacterium | reverse complement strand
GTAGTAAATGTTACCAATGGTACAGCTTCATTTAGTGATAAGAATATTGGAACGGGCAAGACCGTAGTATTTAGTGGATATTCTCTTAGCGGCACAAATGCAAGCAACTATACGCTTTCTGCGCAACCCGCAAGCGTTACTGCAAACATCACTGCGAAATCAGTAACCATCACAGGTCTCACCGCATCCGACAAAGAGTACGATGGCAATGCGACCGCTACAATTACTGGAACCGCAGTAGTCAAAGGAAAAGCAAGCAGTGATGTAGTAAATATTGTAATAGGCACAGCTTCATTTGACAACGCAAGTGCCGGAGGTTTCAAAATCGTAACATTCAGTGGATTTTCCCTTGAAGGTGATGATGCATATAACTACAATCTTTCTGCGCAACCCGCAAACGTTACTGCAAATATCAATGCGAAATTAGTAACCATCACAGGTCTCACCGCATCTAACAAAGAATACGATGGCAATGGGCGCGCTATTATTGTTGGAAACGCAACCGTCAGCGGGAAAATTGATGGCGATATAGTAACTGTTGCCAATGGCACAGCTTTCTTTGCGGATATAAATGTCGGAAACGACAAGCAAGTAACATTTAGCGGATACTCTCTTAGCGGCGCAGATGCAAGCAACTACAGGCTTTCTGCACAACCAGCAAGTGTTACTGCAAACATAACCGCAAAACCCGTAACTATAACAGCATCGGTAAACAACAAAGTGTATGACGGTGACGCAACCGCTACTGTTGAAACAGCAACAATCAACGGAAAAAGTAACAATGATGGTGTATACGTTACCAATGGCACAGCCTCATTTAACGATAAGGAAGTTGGAGACAACAAGCCAGTGACATTCAACGGATTCTCTCTCAGAGGTACAGATGCAAACAACTACACCCTCTCCGCACAACCCGCAAGCGTTACCGCAAACATAACCGCTAAACCCCTCACCATCACAGCTTCAGCAAACAACAAAGAATACGATGGCAACGCAACCGCTACTGTTAAAACAGCAACAATCAACGGAAAAGTCGGTGACGACGTAGTAACCGTTGCCAATGGTACGGCTTTATTTGCGGATAAAAATGCTGGAACTAACAAAGCCGTAACATTCAGCGGTTTCTCTCTCAGCGGTACAGATGCAAGCAACTACACCCTCTCCAAACAACCCGCAAACGCCACCGCAAACATAACCGCTAAACCCCTCACCCTCACAGTCACATCAATAACAGCAACCAACAAAGTGTACGATGGCACCACAACCGCTGAGGTTCACGGAGAAGTATCAATTGATGGAAAAGTTGAAGGTGATAATTTAACCATTGTTAAAGGCAATGCTTCATTCAACAACAAGAATGTCGGAAACAACAAGCCAGTGACATTTGCTGGATTTTCTCTTACTGGCACAGATGTAAGCAACTACACGGTTTCAGTATATGAGCCGATAAGCATTACCGCAAACATCACCGCCAAACCCGTAACCATCACAGCAACGGCAAACGACAAAGTGTACGATGGCAACGAGAGTGCTACTGTAAAAACCTCAACAATCAACGGAAAAATTACCGGCGATGCAGTAACCGTTGTCAATGGCAGTGCCACGTTTAGCGATGAGGAAATCGGAAACAACAAGCCAGTGACATTCAGCGGATTCTCCCTTAGCGGCACAGATGCAGGCAACTACACACTCTCAGCGCAACCAGCAAGTGTAACCGCAAACATCACTGCCCAATCAACGCCAACTCCGCCTCCAATTGTGGTAGATAAATGCGGGACTAGCACAATAAACTATGAAAAGCAATTCTGCTTTGAAGACAAAGTTTATTCGAAATGCAATGGTTCAGATTATGACCCTGAAATGAATAAATGCCAAAGCGGTGTTCTTCAGTACAAATGCGGAAAAAGCAGCTGGTATGACGAGGAAAAGCAATTCTGCTTTGAAGACAAAGTTTATTCGAAATGCAACGGTTCAGATTATGACCCTGAAATGAATAAATGCCAAGGCGGTGTTCTTCAGTACAAATGCGGGAGAAACAGCTGGTATAACGAGGAAAAGCAATTCTGCTTTGAGGACATAGTTTATTCCCTATGCGGCGGTAGTTCGTATGACCCCGTTTATGAAATATGCCAAAGCGGAGAAGTAATTTTCAATACAACTCCTATTCTTTCACAAAGTGTGCTTGGCAACATTAGCGTACAAGTGATAAACAATGACATTATGCTTTCAAACCTACCCCATGGCGCAAAAGTTGAGGTGTACAACCTCCAAGGCAAACAAATATATTCAACCCATTCTGGGGGTTCAAACAATTTGAGAATAGGGGTTCAGACAAAAGGAATGTATATTGTGAAAGTAGGCAGCCAAACAATGCGAATAACTGTGAGGTAATCAGCATTTGCTATATTAAGCCCAATGGATTCTGTAAGAGAACTGCGGCGAGAGATGGCAAATGCCCTAACGCACGGAATAGGGATATTATTTGGCATAGCTAGCATTCCGGTACTCTCTGCCATTGGCGCAGATACGGGCAATGTAGCTGGCATTGTGGGGGCAACCATCTACGCATTTAGCTTTTTAATGCTATTCACATTCAGCACCCTCTACCACAGCACCCAGAATCAATATGCAAAAAGAATACTTCGCACATTTGACCACATTTCAATCTATTTTTTAATAGCCGGGACCTACACACCGTTCTTGCTCGTGTATATGCTGGATACCTTTGGCATCACGCTGCTTTCCATACAGTGGTCGCTGGTGTTGGTAGGTGTTATATTTAAGGCATTTTTCACGGGACGTTTTAAAGTTGCCAGCACCCTTATATACGTGGCTATGGGTTGGCTTTTGCTTGCGGGCGGGAATAGATTTTTTGTTGTTTTGCCAAATCCCACGCTTATTTTGCTTATTGTGGGCGGGGTGCTTTACACCGTGGGTTCTGTTTTTTATCTGAACAAAAAAATGTACTACCACCATGCTATTTGGCATTTGTTTGTATTGAGCGCAGCAATTTGCCACTACGTAGCCGTTCTATTGACTGTTGTTTTACCTAGGAAGTGATGTAAATTATTATGAATTTGGATGAAATTTTAAAGAGAATTTTAGAGCAAGACGGTGAGGTGTCTTATCTGGAAGCTGTGGAACTGACAAAATATCCGAGCAAGGATTTGCTTTACGCTGCCGCAAACACCATAAGGGAAAAATTTTGCGGAAATAAGCTGGATACCTGTTCAATAGTGAATGCCCGCTCTGGGAAATGCAGCGAGGATTGCAAGTGGTGCGCTCAAAGCGCAAAGCATAAAACAGGCATAGAGACCTACCCCATCAAAGACGAAGACGAAGTACTCGACTGCGCTGTACAAAATGACATCAAAGGCGTGAAGAGATTTTCGATGGTGACCAGCGGGCGCAAGGTAGAAAGGAAAGAGATGGAAAAATTTTGCGAGATGTATAATCGCATTCGCGAAAAAACAGGTTTAAAGCTCTGCGCTTCAATGGGCTTAATAGGCAGGGAAGAGATGCTGATGTTAAAGGGAGCTGGCGTCAGCAGGTATGAATGCAATTTGGAAACTGCGAGTTCGTTTTTCCCAGAGCTTTGCACAACACACACCAGCGAAGAAAAAAAAGCAACGCTACGTCTTGCCAAAGAGTGCGGAATGGAAATTTGCTCAGGTGGAATTATAGGCATGGGAGAGAGCATGGAGCAGCGCATTGAGCTTGCCTGCGAGTTGCGTGAGTTAGGTGTAAAATCCGTCCCCATAAATATTTTAAATCCCATAAAGGGTTCCGCTTTGGAAAGTGCAAAACCGCTTTCGGAAGAGGAAATTTTAACCACAATGGCGGTATTTCGCTTTGTGCTTCCAGATGCCTTTATCCGTTTTGCGGGCGGCAGAATAAACATGAGCGAATCTTTGCAGAAAAAAGCCTTGCAGTCCGGCATAAATGCTTCTTTGGTAGGTGGCCTTTTAACCACACCGGGTTCAAACGTAAACGATGATTACGAAATGTTTAAAACCTTGGGTTACGACTCCAGCCGGGTTTAGATACTATTGCTAGCCTCGTATGCCTTCATTAGAGCTGTGTTGATATTTTCCGTGGAAAGTGATAGGTGGGTTAGAGATAGTTCAATTTTGTCCATGTCATCTGCTTCTATGGCTTGCAAAAGGGTGAACAATTCTCCCAAAGTTCCGTCTTTGTTTATAATCGCTTGGTTTATTTCTGTGTCTAAATTCATCTGTTCCAAAACGGATTGTATAGGAACTTTGTAAATCATATCTAGATGGCTGATTAAACCCATCAAGTAAGCTTTTTCTGTGACTCCCTCGCTCAATTTCAAGAATTTGGAAAGTTCTTCAAAGAACTTTGCGCGGTGTATTGCGTTTACGAGCAGTGGCGAGTGGTCATTTATCTTTGCGCTGTTGCCCCCAGCATAAGCTAAGATCAAAAGCCAGCGTTTTAAGTTATCATAGCCGAGCAATGTGATGGCGTGTTTTATGCTTGTAATCTTTGACCGCAGTCCAAATGATGCAGAATTCAGATATTTGATTAAATTTACCAGCAACTCCGGCTGTTTTTTAAATTGCGCTTCTATTTTAGTAAAATCTTCCCGCTTATCCACGGACTTCATGAGTTCAAATACTTGAAGGATATTTGCGTTGAGCTTATTCGCACTGAAATTTTCCGGCTTTGCAAAGAAATAGCCTTGAAAAAAGTCGCACCCAGCATTATAACACTCTTTGAAATTTTCTTTGGTTTCGATTTTTTCGGCGAGAACTTTTATGTTCCTGTCGTGAAAAATTTTAACGCTTTTTTGAATATCAGCACTTGTCAGAGCTGGGAATTCAAGCTTTACAATGCTCAGATAGGGGAGCAGCGGAAGAATACGGTTGAGTTTATCACGTGTCGGTATAAAGTCGTCTACGGCAATTTTATAACCTAATCTGTGGAAATTCTTTACCGCTTCTATTATTCTATCATCAATTTCCACCGTTTCCAGTATTTCCAGAACGAATATCTTGCTATCTAGCATATACAGAATTTCGCTGGTTAAAAATTCATAGCTGCAATTTATAAATGCCAAGTGGCTGCCTACCAATTTTGTTATGCCCACATTGTTCAGCGCATTATCCAAAACCTGTGCGGTAGCTTCCACATCATTTACAATAGAGGCAGTTGCATCGGCTTGCTTTTTGCGGAATAACAATTCGTACGCAAATAAAGATTCATCTCTGTCTAAAATGGGTTGTCTTGCTATAAATACATTTTCATCCATACATGGAAAAATATAGAAATTTCTACATTAGTAATATGGTAACCGTGCGTTTTCTGCTCCTAGCGGGGGGTGTTTTGTGTGCTCTGGCATTCATTTTTTCCTGTTCTTCGGAGGATACAAAAGAAGGTTTGCTTGAATACGGCGGTCAAACATATAGAACCATTGTGATAAATGGCCAGGAATTGATGGCGGAAAATTTGAATTATGCTGTGCCTGGCAGCAAATGTTATGACAATAACCCTGCCAACTGCGCAGCCTACGGTATGCTTTACGATTGGGTCATGGCTATGGCATTGCCTCATTCTTGCATTAGCCTTTCCTGTGAAAACTATATAAGTACTCCTCATAAGGGTATTTGCCCAAGTGGTTGGCATGTTCCCACAAATGCCGAATGGGATAAACTGTATCGCTTTGTTGATGGCGATAACGGCACTCATAGCCCTTATGATAGCCCCACGGCAGGTAGGTATTTAAAAGCAAAACAGGGCTGGAGGCATTGCGGTCCTTCTGGCCCTTCTAGCTCTTCCGGTCGCTCTAGCTCTTCTAGTCGCTTTAGTTCCTCCAGCCTTTCTGGTTCTGCTGGTTCCTCTGGTTCCTCCAGTTCTTCCGGTCGCTCTAGCTCTTCCAGCTTCTCCAGCTCTTCCTCTTTGGACGACAAACCTTATTTATGCGATGATGCTTTTGGTTTTGCGGCGTTGCCAGGCGGCTGCAACAATTTAGGCGGTTTTAACGGAGTTGGCGAATACGGATATTGGTGGAGCACCTCGGAAAAAAAGGAAGACTCTAGTGCAACATATTCTAGCGCAGCACATATACGCTATATATACAACCGTTTTGAGGATGCTTATTGGGGGCCTGGTCCTAAGAATTACTTCTACTCAGTGCGTTGTTTTAAGGATTGAATTTATATGCCAAATATTGAAATAATATGCCCATGCTGCGATAATATATTGGTGATAGACACTTTTGCCAAAGAGGTTGTGTCTCATAGGGAACGCAAAAAGAAAGAGAGCTTGGAAGCGTTTTTAGAGCACGAGAAGAACAAGTCAACAGAGCTTGAGAAAAAACTAGCCGAGGCAAGGGAAAAAGAAAAAAATCGCTCTGAATTTTTGAAGAAAAAATTTGAAGAGGCAAAAAACAATAAGGATTTAAAAGACCCTGCTCCGAACATTATATGGGATTGACGATTGGTTCTATGGTTACTTCTTCCATTTTGGTGCCGTCCATCTTTTTCACTTTGAACAGATAGCCTTGAATTTCAATACTTGCTCCGCTTTCTGGCACTGAGCCTAGAGCGTGTTGTATAAGTCCGGAAATTGTCTCTATATGTTCGCCTTCCTCTATCTCAAAATGAATGCCCAAACGGTCTTCCAAATCGGAAAGGGTAATCAAAGGGTCCAGCATATACTGACCGGACTGGAGTTTAACAAAACCTGAGCCTTCTTCCGAATCGTCTTCGTCTTTGATTTCACCGACTATCTCTTCTAAAATATCTTCCATCGTGGCAAGCCCAGCGGTGCCGCCATATTCGTCTACCACTATTACCAAATGGTTGTTGCTCTCCCTCAGTTCGTGCAAAAGAGCATCTATCTTTTTTCCAGCTGGCACAAACAACGCAGGTCTAACGAGTTTTTCCAAATCAAAGGTTTCGTGTTGTCTTTCCGTGTACCATTGCAAAAATTCTCTGTTTGAGAGAATGCCTATTATATTGTCTATGGAGCCGGAATACACGGGCAGTCGGCTGTGCCTTTCGCTGTTCAAAAGCTTTATCACGTCTTGGAGCGGAGTTTGAACATCTACGGCATGCATCTCAACACGAGGGGTCATTATCTCCCGCACCGGAGTGTCTGCAAAAACAAAGATATTTCTTATCATTTGCTTCTCTTCTTCTTCCAAGGCAGAAGGCGAGTCTTCGTCTCTTATAGCACCGCGCATGGATTCCGGCAAAAAGGAAAGCCTGCTATCATAGCCAAGAATTTTCAGCAAGCCCCTTTGCAAAAAAAGTGAAATCTTTGCGCTTGGCCAAAAAGGGTATCTGAGAATTTTATACGCCCTTGCGCAGAATTTTGAAAGGGTGTCTGGGAACATCACCGCCAAAATATCCGGGATAAAAAAATCTAAAATATATATGCCTACCATTATGGCGAACCATTCATACCAATGCTCGCAAAATGTTAAACCTAAAATGGCAAAAGCCGCAAAGCAACATGCGGAACTGCCCTGAAATATTATCTCTTTGTAGTCTTCACTTTTTATGATGTCTTCGAGTTCTATTTTTGTTTGAAAGCGGAAGACATGGCTTATGAGTGAATAAAAAAAAGCCAAAAGCAGCAACGCTATCGAAGCTGCTAAGATTATAGTTTCACTATCATCTGGCATTTTAAATTGGCCTACCAGGACTTGAACCTAGGCTAACAGAGTCAGAATCTGTGGTGCTACCATTACACTATAGGCCAGAGCCTTTAGTTTATCCTTCCCTGCAAACGGCCAGCAAAGGAGAAATCTTTTCCTTTAGCTGGTGCGCTGGTTTCGCTCTGCATGCCCAAGTTTATGGTAAAGCGGTCGTTTAACTGCTTTTTAACATAAATTGAGTAAAGTAAAGCCTGTTCCGGTTTTTTGCGGCTACCATCGAATTCCGCTTCAACCACGACTTTATCAAAGGAACGGTAAAGATCTAGTTCCAAGCCTAAAAGTATGGGTTTTTGGGATGCATCAGTTTTTTTCCCGCTGTCGGAACGGCAATCCTTGCTTATTTCAATGGTGGCTTCAGTGGTTGCTGGGCAGATAGCTGGGGTTGCACCAGGTAGGTCTGGTACTGTACCAAATTGGTCGTCTAAACCTATGAGAGCAGTTTCAACGAATAAATTCATATTCTTCAAAAAACCTACGTTGGCTACAAGCGGTATGCTTCCGCCAAGAGCTATGGTATGGGTTACATCGCCGTATTTGCTGTAAATTTCATCGAACAAATTGGAGCGATAGCCAAGGCCAGCATTTAAACCACTTACGTTAGCAAGGTCTTCAAAACGTAAATTGATGCGCAAGTCGCCTTTATTCAGGTGTTTGTCCATGCTTATCAAGGATAGGTCTAAAGATATATTTTCCGCAAAGTTATGGAAGCCAAACTGAACCGAATTTTCCGGATCATAAGTGCTCATAAAACCTGCTTGCCTACGCATGTTTTCTTTGCCTAAGCCATCCAAAGTTTTCCCCGGCGAAAAATTAACATCCTTTTTAGCATCTAAGTAGCCGCCAAAGGTTTCGCTTCCAAAACGCGTGGTGTTGCTCCAACGGCCTATTTTGAAATTGAAGTAATCCCCTCTGTGCCATGCCCATGCTTCGTAAATCTCAATTCTGTCGCGAGTTTGCGAAGTTGTTATAAGGCTATCATTAGCGTCTCTCTTTACGCTTAAAACTTTATCACCGAATTCACCGGGGTACATACGCAGATGCACTTTACCCTTGAAATACTCGGATTGTGTTTCAATCTTTAGATTTGCTCTGCCCCACCATTCATCCAAATTGTCATCTGGAAAATCTTTAGAAGTAACGGGCATAACTTTTTTTGCCTGAATTTCAAAATCGGCTGGGAAGTCAACTGTGGCAAACTCGATTCTTTTTTTCTTTCTCTTTTCTGGTTTGGGTTTCACAACATTAGTATCTGTTGGTGCTACAGCCTGAGTTTGAGCGGCTGGAGCGGCGGCAGGAGCAGTCGCGGCCGGAGCCGGAGTAGCGGCAGGAACAGCGCCTTTAGGTGCAACGGCAGCTGGGGTAGCAGCTGGAACTGGAGTAGCGGCTGGAACAGCACCTTTAGGTGCAGCGGCAGCTGGGGTAGCAGCTGGAGCCGGAGTAGCGGCTGGAGCGGCGGTAGGAGCATGAGTTGCAGCAGCAGCTGGAGCCGGTGCAGCGGCAGGAGCAGCAGCAGCCGGAGCTGGAGTAGCAGCTTTAGGAGCGGCAGCGGCAGGAGCTGCCGCCGGAGCAGCAGCAGGCGCGGCAGCAGCAGGAGCTGGAGCGGCGGCCGGAGCTGGAGTAGCAGCTTTAGGAGCGGCAGCGGCAGGAGCAGCCGCCGGAGCCGGAGCAGCAGCAGGCGCGGCAGCAGCAGGAGCTGGAGCGGCGGCTGGAGCTGGAGTAGCAGCTTTAGGAGCGGCAGCGGCAGGAGCAGCAGCCGGAGCCGGAGCAGCAGCAGGCGCTGGAGCGGCGGCTGGAGCCGGAGTAGCAGCTTTAGGAGCGGCAGCGGCAGGAGCAGCAGCCGGAGCTGGAGCGGCGGCCGGAGCCGGAGTAGCAGCTTTAGGAGCGGCAGCGGCAGGAGCAGCAGCCGGAGCCGGAGTAGCAGCTGGTGCCTGGGCACTAGCAATACCAAAGATGGCAAGGATTGCAGTTACAAAAAAAGGTTTGAAACACTTGTTCATGAAAAATCTCCTTTAGGATATATGGCATTAATATATAAAATTTATATTTGCTATATTCCCCTATAACCTTGGGAGAATTCTATGTATTCGGTTAAAACTCTTAATAAAATTTCAGCTAGAGGCACTGGCTTGTTTGGGGAAAAATACTCAATAGGCGATTCTATAGAGAATCCAGAGGCTATTCTAGTTAGGAGTGCGCAGGTTGATACCGATTCATTCTCTGGTGATTTACTCGCCGTTGTTCGTGCGGGCGCAGGTGTGAATAATATAACAATAGACAAAGCCAGCGCAAAAGGCGTGTGCGTTTTTAATACTCCGGGTGCAAATGCAAATGCTGTTTCGGAGCTTGTTTTCACGACTTTGGGTATTGCTTTGAGGAATATCCATAAATCTTTAGCTTGGATAGGTAGCCTTAGGGGCAAGGAAGATAAAGAAATCAGCGAGGCGGTTGAAAAGAATAAATCTGCATTCGTGGGTGCCGAGTTGGTGGGGAAAACCATAGGCGTTGTAGGTCTTGGCAAGATAGGTGTTTTGGTTGCAAACGGAGCCATAGGTCGCGGCATGAAGGTAATAGCTTACGAGCCTTATCCTAGCATTGGCAATATGCTTATGCTCAACAACACGGTTAAGGTAGTGCAGAGCCTTGATGAGGTTATAGCCGTCGCAGATGTTTTAACCGTGCATGTTCCGTTTATGTCTGCTACAAAGGATTTGTTAAACGAAACCAACTTGGCTCTTTTCAAAGGTTCTTATTTATTGAACTTTGCCAGAAACGGAATTGTCAGCGAAGCTGGCGTCAAAGCTTTTTTGGGAAAAAACAAAAGTAATGTTTACTTAACCGATTTTCCTAGCAAAGCGGATTTGGAAAACGAACAGATTATCTCCTTCCCTCATCTTGGTGCTAGCACGGAAGAGGCGGAAGAAAACTGCGCTATTATGGCGGTGGAGCAACTTAAAGATTATCTTGAATTTGGCATAGTCCGCAATTCCGTGAATTTTCCAACGGTTGAGAGCCGCCCTTCTGCAAGCGTCAAAAACCGCATTGTTGTTATAAACAACGATGTCCCAAATATGATAGCTTTAATATCAAAAGTTTTTGGAGATGCTGGCATAAACATAAACAGCTTTAAAAACGAAAGCAATGGAAAGATAGGCTATAATATAATAGACATAGATACTGCGGTTCCACAGAGTTTAATAGATATGCTCAAAAAGACTCAGTATATAATTCGCGTTAGGGTTATAGAATTTTGAATTTACGCCTTGAATTTAAGATAGCTTGGCGCTATTTGGGAGCGCAGAGACGGAGCCTTTTTGTTTCGCTGATAAGTTTATTCAGCATGGCAGGCGTTTGCATTGGGACTTTTGCCCTTATAGTTGCCCTCTCTGCGGTAAACGGTTTTGAAGCGGAAGTCACCACGCAGATGATAGGCAAGGATGCCCATTTTGAAATTGTGGATTTTCGCGGCGAGCAAATTCTTGAACCGGATTCCTTGGCACAATCGCTTATGAAAGTTGATGGGGATATTACGGCATATTCGCCTTTTATAATCTACAAGGTTGGGGTTAGCTCTAAAAAGGTCAACGACGGTGTTGTGGTTTATGGTATAGATAGCAAAAGTGCAAAAGATGTTATAGATTTGCCATCAAAAATTAAGTTTGGAGTTTTTAGTTTGGATTCCTTGTTGGATTCCAACGGGGTGTTGCGCCCTACAGTAATGGTAGGTTCCATATTAGCGCAGCGTTTGCGCGTGAAAGTGGGGGAGCGTTTGGTTTTGCAAACCTTTCAAGGCCCGGACGATATGATTGGCGGTGGCCCAAAGATGATGCAATTTTTAGTAAGCGGGATTTTTGAAACCGGAATGTATGAATATGACGGGAATCTTTTATACACGGCTATACCGGAGCTTCAAAAACTGATAGGGATGCAGGGCGTTACAGGCATTCAGTTTAAAATAAAAGACCCGTGGAAAAGTGAAATCCATGCGGAAATGGCGAGCAGATATTTGGGTCATCCCTACCACGCTAACGATTGGAAGATGAAAAACCTAACTCTTTTAAAATGGATGAACTACGAAAAGTTCATAGTAGCTGCCATTGTCTGTTTAATAGTTTTAATCGCGGCGTTTAATATAATAAGTTCTTTGATTATGGTGGTTGTGGATAAGACCAAGGAAATTGGCATTTTACGTGCCATGGGGCTTTCGGAAAGCGCAATTATGCGGGTGTTTGTGGGGATGGGTTCTTTTATAGGTTTATTCGGCTCGCTCTTGGGTGGCCTTGCTGGGCTTGCGCTGTGCATTATTCAAGAGAGAACGCATTTTATAGAGTTGCCCGCCGATGTTTATATGATGCCTTTTTTCCCCGTGCAGGTACAGGCTTTGGATGTGGTGGTGATTTTTATAGTTGGCAATGCGCTTTGCATTTTTGCGACCATTTTACCCGCGTGGAAGGCGAGTGCAATGAAGCCTGTGAAAGCTATTAGGCATGAGTAGATAAAAAGTCCAATCCTTTTTTACCGATGTCTGTTCTGAATTGCGCTCCGGCAAATTTGATTTTTTTAACCCCCGCATAAGCGATGTCTATGGCTGTCTTTAAGGTATCTCCTTTGCCAACCACTCCCAGAACCCTGCCCCCTGCGGACTGCAACACGCCGTTTTGCATTTTTGTCCCTGCGTGCAGAACTTGAGCACCGCACTCTTCCGCTTCGCGAATTCCGTTGATAGGTGCCCCTGTTTTATATTCGCCGGGGTAACCTTCGCTTGCCATCACCACTACTGCGGCATATTTTTGATGGTTTATTTTGGCGATTTCCTTTACCTTGCCCGCTGCGGCTTTGTGAAACAAGTCCAGCAAATCCCCGCCATAAACGGCAAGAACGGCCTGAGTTTCCGGGTCTCCGAGGCGGCAATTATATTCCACAACTTTTGGGCCGTCTTTTGTTGCCATTATGCCTATGAACAGAATTCCTATGTAAGGATTCCCTTCGTCTGCCATGCCTTGCAATGTAGGTTCTAAAATCTCATTTTTTATCCTATCCAGCATTTTATCATTTACGAGCGGCGCAGGTGCGTAAGCCCCCATCCCTCCGGTGTTTGGGCCTTTGTCCTTGTCAAAAATTCTTTTGTGGTCTTGTGCAGACGCGAGCAGCAGATAATTTTTGCCATCGCATACCGCAAAAATTGACGCTTCTTCGCCTTCCATAAATTCCTCTATCACAACGGTTTTTCCCGCTGTGCCAAACACCGCTTTTTCACCGAGCATATCTTCAAGTGCGTTTAGGGCTTCTTTTTTTGTTTGGCAAACAACGGCACCTTTCCCGGCTGCAAGCCCGGATGCTTTTACAACTATCGGTGCGGGGTGCGTTTCCAGATAATCCTTTGCTTTTTGCAAATCCGTAAAAGTTTCGTAATCGGCTGTTGGAATGTTGTGCCGTTTCATAAATTTTTTGCTGAACGCTTTGCTGCCTTCCAATTGCGCTGCTGCCGCTGTGGGGCCAAAAATTTTCATACCCTGTTTGTGAAATTCATCTACAACGCCCGCAACAAGCGGAATTTCCGGGCCTATAACTGTAAAGTCCACATTTTCACTTTTTGCGAGGGCTGCTATTTCCTTTGGGTTTGCCACGTCAACAGGGAAGCATTGCCCGAGCGTAGCCATTCCTAGGTTCCCTGGTGCACACAAAAGTTCCGTGCATAGTTTTGATTTTTTGATAGATAAGGCAATAGCGTGCTCCCTGCCGCCTGAGCCTATTAAAAGGACTTTCATAGTTAAATAAAATAGTAAAATGCTGTAGTGAGCATTTGATTAAATATCATCATCATTCTGCGGTTCGTCTTTTGCGTTTTCGTCTGAGAGGTTGGAACCAGCGAGAGGTACATCGTCTATGGAGCTTGCTGCTGGAGCTTCGTGAGCTTGCTCAAAAGTTGCTTTCTCCGCTCCCGACTCCGCTTCTATATCCTCTACGCTTGGGATTGCAGCGGCGTCTCTCACAAAGTCGCCATCGGAGAGCGTAATCGCTTTAACGCCTTGCGCGGAGCGTCCCGTTTCCCTTATGGAATCCAAATCTATGCGTATCATCTGCCCTTCTTTTGTGCTTATTATAATATCGTAGTCGGGCAAAACCGCGTCCACAAAAATAGCCTCTCCAGTTTTGTCGGTGATTTTCATATTCACCACGCCTTTGCCGCCTCGGTTGGTTACGCGGTATTCTTCGGGGTCGGTGCGTTTTGCAAATCCGTTTTCGGAAATTGTTAGAACCAGGGAGTTTTTCTTTATGTCCACCATTCCTATAACCGTGTCGCTGTCTTCCAAGCGGATTCCACGTACGCCTCTTGAGCCACGCCCCGTGCTGCGGAAAGCGTTTGGGGGGAATGTTATTGCCATTCCGCCTTTTGTGGCTATCATCAAATTGTTTTCTTCTTGAACCAAGAGAACGCTCACAAGTTCATCGCCGTCCATAAGCGTTATTGCGTTGACGCCAGCTTTGCGGACATTGCTGAACAGACCTAAATTCATCTTGTTTATAATGCCCTGTTTTGTGCAGAATACCAAGTAAAAACCCTCAGCAAATTTGCGAACAGGAACAATTGCGGAAACGCGCTCGCCTTCTGTTAGCTCAAGGAAATTAACTATAGGGACTCCTTTGCCAGTACGCATACCTTCGGGGAGTTTATAAACTTTTATCCAATGCAGCCTGCCTTTATTGGTGAATACCAGCAAATAACTATGCGTGCTTGCCGTAATCACTTTTTCCACAAAATCTTCGTCTTTAAGCCCTGTGCCTATAACTCCCTTACCCCCCCTGTTTTGCAGTTTGAAGGTATCTATGGGCAGCCTGCGAACATAGCCTCTTTTGGAGAGGGTTATAACCTGTTCTTCTTCGGCTATTAAATCTTCCATATCCAAATCGTCTTCGGCATCTTCTATCTTTGTGCGGCGAGCATCGCCGTATTTATCGGCAATTTCTTGAAGCCTTGTTTTTACAATATCCATTATGCGTTCTTTTTTCGCCAAAATATCTTCTAAGTCCGCGATTTTCAGCAGGAGTTCCGCATATTCGTCTTCTAATTTTTTTACCTCTAATTTTTTGATATTCCGCAAACGAATTTCCAAGATAGCTTTTACTTGCAATTCAGATAGCGAATAACGGGTTTGCAAAATTTGGTCGGGTTCGTCTTCAAAACGAATTATGCGGACAACTTCGTCTATGTTTTCCGGGGCTAGGGCAATTCTAAAGCCCTCTAAGATATGCGCTCTTTCCTTTGCTTTTTTTAGCTCGTATTCAGTGCGGCGGCGAATAACTATATGGCGGTGTTCCACATAATTTGAGCATAATTCCTTTAAATTCAAAAGTTTTGGCTGGCGGTT
>JAITFO010000108.1 GCA_031281265.1 Candidatus Fibrimonadaceae bacterium | reverse complement strand
ATAAATTTTGGCTCAACCGAATTGAAATTCAAGCGAGTTTATATTGACAAACCCATTCCCCGAAATCGGGAAAATCGGTGAATCCTGTGAATCGGGGTTCAGACAATGATTTACAACATAAACAAGGGTCATAATGTAGATATGGCAGGCAAAAGCCTAGTTCTGAGCGGTTACGAGGAATTCATAGCACAGATAAAAGAGAATTTAAAATCTATGGAGCTTCGCGAAGCCATTAGGCTGGCTATAAAAAGTTGCATAAGCAAAAATATTTTAGTATCTTTTCTAGAGAAAAATGGCTCGGAGGTAGAGAATATGCTGCTCAGCGAATGGGATCAAGATGAAGCCCTTGCTGTTAGATATGAGGAAGGGCGTGAGGAAGGGCGCAATGAAGCCCGTGAAGAGTTATTTGCCCTTTGGGAAAAAGGAATCTCTTTAGCGGAAGCCAAGAAAAGGCTCAACCTCTAAAGCAATTTTTCTTATTCTGGAAAACTGCAATAGATAAGTGGGACTCTGGCCAAAAAGTGTTTAAACACTGTTTAAACACTTTTTGGACACTTTAAAACTGCGGAATTTGCAAAAAAAAGCTGTTTTTTGCATGGCACGCGAATTGCTTTTTAAGCAATGCGAGGGCAAGCTAAACGGAGGTATTTATGCGATTTTCCGCTTTCGCATTAGTTATTATATATTTAGCATCTTTTTCTCACGGGCGGAACTTGGCTTCCATCCGCAAAGATGCTTTTACCGTTGGGGTGAGCAAAGCGGACTCCGCCGCCGAATATGATTTTATATCCGAAGTCACGGCAAAGATGAAAATTCCAAGATTCAGGCTTATCCCATTTGAAAATGCAAATGCAGGGCAAAAATTACTCTTGGACGGAAAGATAGATGTAATAATCGCAAAAATAAGCCATTCGCCGCATTTAGAAAACAAATTTCTGGTGTCTGCCCCTTATGGCAAAACGGAGATAGCCGTTGCTACCTCAGCAAAGAACAGCGAAATCTGGACTCTCGCAGATTTGAACGGAGAAACTCTCGCTTTTATTCCAAAAGATATTTCCAGCAATCAAGTCCTCGAAATTTGGCAACGCTCAAAACCTATCGCAACTCAGAGTTTAAGTGATGCCATTGACCTTTTGCAGAAAAAACAGGCAACCGCAATCATAGCGAACAGGCAAGCTCTGGAAGAAAAACGTTCCGATTTACGATTATTCCCAAACAAATTGGCGGAGAACAACACAGTTGCTCTGTTTGCCCCCGGTTCCAAAAATTTGCAGGAGGAATTCAATAAAGCGGTGAAAATGGATAATCCAACAAGCCCTATAAATTCTTATTCTAGCAAAGAACGCATTGCTAAAATTTTAACCCAGTTGAATGAGCTAAAAAAAGAAATTGAGCTTTTGCAAGGGGAATTAAAATGAATGTCTTTTATGAGCAGGAATTGAAAACTTTGCAAACTCTTAAAAAAGAATTTGACGATGTTTACAAAAATGCAGAGTTGGATTTTAACACCGAGCAGCTTTTGCACGGGCTTGCCTCTTTAACCGCAAGAATACGCAGTGAAATGGCGGAAACGGAAAACGAAATAGCAAAAGATTTTGCGGAAAGCGTTGCCCCAGACTTGCTCTTGCCCTTGCCCGCCCGCTGCCTCATAGAACTTATCCCCTCGCCAAACGACAACATAGAAAGGGAAATCCCAAGCGGAGCCATGCTCTGTTCCAAGGGTAAAAAATCCAGCGAAAAACCTTTCTTTTGGAGGATTGCCGGCAAGCATAAATTAAACCCTATGCAAAGAATAATCTCCGTTAAAGCAACGGAAGATTCCGAAAATTTTGACTGCTTGGAATTTGAAAGCCACGGCAACGGCCCTTGGATTATATATATAAGCGGCGAGAGCGAATTCGCTTGGGCTTTATGGTATTTTATGCTGGAATACGCAAAACCCCTTGTAAAACCCTACATCATCGCAAAACCGCAAAATCCGTGGGAACTGTGCAGGGATTTTTTTTGCTTTGAAGAAAAATTCAGATATATATATGTGGAAAATTTGCCGAGCAAAATCCGCTTTGCCAAAAAAATTCCAAGGGATATTTTTCTAAAAATAAACGAGAGCAATTTTAAATTGAATGTTTTGCCAGTGGAAAACGCTTTTGAACAGAATTTGGAACCTACTCTACTGAATGACGGCATTTTTGAAGCGAAAATTTTTCCAAACGAAGAGAGGCAAACCGTATTATCGTTAAAGGATGTTTTAGCGGGTAATATAAAAACAGCGAATTTCAAAGAGATAAAATACCGCTATGATTCTGGGCAAATTCGCTTTGCAGATTTACCGCCCAATGCAGATGTGCTATCCATTGCGGCAATAGTTTGCGATGGGGCTTTTGCGGCAGGGGCTTTGGAGCAGGGCAACGCTTTGCAGGCAAAAAATTCCGCTATGCAGATGTGCGAGATAAATTCCGTGATGAATGCCCTGCCATTTTTGCCGCCTTTTGCAGGTGGCTCTAATGAATGGAAAATTCTCGGATTGTTGCAGAAAAATTATCTGCGTTTTTTTGAAAGGGATTCGCTGAAAAATGCCCTTGAAATGTCGCTTTGGAATGCCCAGGGAAAGCGAAATTATTTGGCGCACAGCATCAAAAATGTTTTTTTGGAAAATAAGAACGCGGTACATAAAGGTTGCCTTGTTCCAAAAGCGTGTGTAAAAATAACTTTATCACTGGATTTTTTTGATATAGGCAATTACGAATTTATGGGAATTTTGCGGGCTTATGGGGAAATGCTTTTTTACCTATTCAAAAAAATTTTTATCTGCAATACGCTGGTCGCTTTGGTTTTGCGTGTTGAACCTTTTGGGATGGAATTGAAATGGGAATAAAAAAATCTTTTTTTCAATGGATGTTTTCATATTTTTTGAACAAAAATGAGAGCAGAACGCTCCGCATAATCGGCAGCAATTCGCTAAAACACCCAAGCGGAGATATAAACTCTGTAAAAGCTGGCAAAGAGCGCGTTTTGCTCTCATTAGATGAGATGAGTTTGTGCGGAGCGGACTCTCCCCTACCTGATAATTTATTAAAAGGCATTAGAACGGAAAGCGAAAATTCAATAGCTTTGGCGGAATTTTTAAATATGCTTCAACATTATCTGGCAATGCTGAGATTTAACGCGATTTTAGAGAGAAGCGCTTTTTTGATGAGGGAATTGGGAAATAAAAAATGGCAAAATCGTTTTGCTTTGTATAACGAAATTTTTTCGCTGGAATTTTTGAGATGTTTTTTTGTGAAAAAATTTCCAAACGCTCAAATATCCGTTTATTGTTTTGAACCTATGAGAATTGAAAATCTTGCTCCTGCTTTTTTAGGCAAGGCGACTTTAGATGCAACCTCGCTTTTGGGTAATGACTGCACAAATTTGACAAACGCTATGAGGGTTGATGTTTGCGGAATTTCATTGGAGCAGAGCGCAGAGTTAAAAAGGCAAAAGTTTTTTTTGAATGAAAGATTCCCTTTTAAAATAAGGGTGTATTTCAGGACAAAAATTCAAGATAATGAGGTTTGCCATTTAGGCAACGAAAAATTATCACTGAATTTTTGGCTTGGGGATAAGAATTTTGAGGACTTCAAATGGGAGAGGTGGGTATGAGGAAAATTTTGTCGATTGGATTAGCTGGTGGTTTGTGGCTTTATATTTCCTGTATGCAACTGGAATATATTGAATTTACGGATGTAGATGAGGAAATTGCAATTCAAGAGCCATCTTCTACAAGTTCAAATTTGCAAATAGGTAGGTATGAACTATCTCGCAAGGGTATAAGCTATTACGAAGCCATCCTTATTTGCAATGATATGTCTTTGGCGGAGGGTTTGGACACGCTTTACCAATATGAAGAACCGATATTCGCAGAAGACTCCCTTTTTTGGTTGCCGAATATAAAAGTTTTGGAGGAGAATTCCGGTTATCGCTTGCCCACAAAAGAGGAGTGGCTCCGAGCAAAAGAGAACGGTGAAATAGAAAAACTTTACGCAGATGTTGGCGAATGGCTTTACAGCGAAACCAATTCTCAATACAGCGTCTATGAACTCGCTCCGCATTTTCTAAAAACTGTTGGCTTGTATAAGGCAAGAGATGGCTATCCGGTATATGGGATGAGAGTTGTTAGGCAGAATTAACTATATTTCCTATATGCCTACAAAAACAATAATCTTCAATTCCATAATCATCGCGGCTTTATTCCTAGCAGCTTGCTCCGATTATGATAGGGAAAATTTTCGTATGGAAGTGGGGAAAAAGTATGCTTTGAAAAGATGGCCGGATAGCGCATATATAGATACCTTAGACAAATTCTTTAAAAAAGAGCCGATTAAGCAATCGCAAAAACAAAAAGCGGAAATTACAATGAGCATGAATAACAATGCTATGGATATGCTCATAAAAAAAGCAAGTGCCATTGAAAAAAGTATCCCCAAAAAAAATGTTTCCGAGAAAGGTATCTCCGAGAAAAACGTTCCAAAAGAAACTCAAGAACCTTTCCCGGACAAATTTGTAAATGCTCTGAATAAACTTTTGGAAAATCCAAACAGCAGGGAACTGGGCAAAAAATACAATGTGAAAAGCGGAGAAACTTTAGACGGTTTGCTTGTGAGAGTTTATGGGCAACAAGCAAAAAAGCTCCCAAGATATACCTCTGAGTTAATGGTGAAACAACTGAACCCCAGCGTGGATTTTTCTGCCCTTTCAGAAGGGCAAACCGTTTTGTTGCCTATAATTAATTAACTTTAATTAGATTTTCTTCTATGCTTAATCCATTCCACCGCAGCGGGAATAGCGGGTATGCAAATTAGGAGTACAATCACCATTTCAAAATGTTCTTTGATGAACGGAATGTTCCCAAAAAAATAGCCAGCGAAAATGCATAAAAACACCCAGCCAACGCCGCCCAAAATACTCCACAGAAAAAAAACTCTAAAACCCATTCCGCTCATCCCCGCCACAAAAGGAACGTAGGTTCTAAAAAATGGCATAAAACGGCAAATGGTTACCGCTTTGGGTCCGTATTTTTCAAAAAAACCGTGAGCCTTATTATAATTATGCGTGTTGAAAATTTTCCCAGTGCCTTTTGCAAATGCCCTGTGCCCAATTTTCGCACCCAAAAATCTGTTGAAATTATCCCCGCAAACCGCCGCTATCGGAAAAGCAACCAAAACAATGCTTATGTCCATAGCTCCCGTTGCGCACATAGCTCCTATTGCAAAGAGCATTGAATCACCCGGCAAAAACGGGGTGACAACCAAACCCACTTCACAAAAAATTATCAGAGCTATAAAGGCATAGACCAAAATTCCATAGCTTTCTACAATTTTCCCCAAATATATATCTATATGCCTAATAAAATCTAAAACAAGAGTTATGTATTCCATACTATCAAACCTTATTCTCGTAAAAATATCTCTGGCTAGATTGCCCAGGTTCATGCTTTCTCTCGTACTTGCCGCTTGGGGTTAAATAGCTCGCTTTTTCGTTGTCGGCAAGCATAATTTCTAACATCTTGCTTATTCTAGTTCTAATTTTTTTGTCAATTACTGGAGTTGCTATTTCTATGCGCTTGGTTGTATTTCTGGTCATTAAATCTGCACTGGAGATGTAAATTTCAGGGTCTCTGCTGCCAAAGCTGTAAATGCGACTGTGCTCCAAAAAACGTCCTATTATGCTTTTGATTTCTATGTTCTCGGTTTTGCCCGAAAATCCCGGCAAAAGGCAACATACTCCGCGCACTATTAAGCTCACCTTTACGCCTGCAATGGATGCACTGGTAAATGCCCTTATAAAATCTATATCGGTTAAGCTGTTCATTTTGCATATTATTCTGGCTGGCTTGCCCATTTTGGCAAGGGCAGTTTGCTCCTTTATCTTTTGCAAAAGCCCTTCTTTAAGGGTTTTAGGCGCAATGAGGAGTTTGGAGCAGTTAAAATTAACATCGCCCATAGACAAATTGCGGAAAAAATCTGCGGCATCAGAACCTATTTCTTCATCTGCAGTTATTATGTTCAAATCGGTATATTGCTTGGAAGTGCCTTCATTATAATTGCCAGTGCCCAGATGCGTTATATAAGAAATATTTTCGCCTTCCTTTAAAATAAGCAGCGTTATCTTTGAATGAACCTTGTAATTGCCAACGCCATAAATAATGGTACAGCCTGCATCTTTTAACACCCCAGCAAAGTGCAAATTATTCTCTTCATCAAAGCGGGCGGCTAATTCTATTATGGCAGTGACCTCTTTGCCGTTGCGGCTGGCACGGCGCAGAGCCTCTATTATTCTTGATTGTTTATCAATCCGGTAAATTGTGATTTTTATATCAATAACGCGCGGGTCTGTGCTGGCAGAATCCAGCAAATCCAAAAAAGTGTCCATGCTGTCAAAAGGATAAGACAAAAATAAATCACCAGCACGAACACTATCTATCACAGATTTTGGTTTTGAGAGTGAAACAATTCGGCTTTTAAATGGCGGATATTTAAGTTTTGCGATTTTATCTTCTGGCAAATATTTATCCATAGAGAAAAGGAATTTATAATCAAAAAAATATTTTATTGTAAAGCATTGGTGAGAGGCAATGCCCAAATGCTTGCATAGAAAATCCTTAATAACTTTGCTATCATCGCTTAATTCAAGCCTAATCGGTGGCAGATTTGTACGTGATTCCACTTTACCTTTCAGCAATTTGGAAAAATCATATTCCGATTCAAAATCCATGCTGAATATTTCGGTATCTATATCGGCGTTGCGAGTCAACCTTACCAATGCTTTGCTTAAAACCTTGTATTTGGAAAACACAGTGTCTGCAAAATAATACACAGCATCTTCGGCGAGCAAAATTTTAACACCGGAGGAAGTTTTCTCAGAGATTAATCTCTCGCATTTGTTTGGAACTGGCAATATACCAAAAAAGTTTTTACCCTTGTGCTCCAGATGGAGAATCACATGCATTTCTAAATTGTCAAGGCGTATAAAAGGATGCTTGCTATCCAAAATCATGGGATTCAGCATTGGTAATATGTTTTTTTTGAAATGATTTTCAAAATGCTTGCTTATCGTTTTGTTTTTCAACCGTACGTTTTCAATATTTATGCCTTCTTTTTTAAGCTCAGCAAAAATATTTTCAGCGGCTTGTACTCTTAGAGAGTAAGATTTTTTGCTGTGTTTGTAAATTTCATCTAATTGCTCGGCAGGAGTTAAATTTGTTTTATTATCTTTTTCATTTGGAGCGAGCAGCATATTGTTGAACAAGCTGCCAACCCGCACCATAAAAAACTCATCTAAGTTGCTGGTGAAAATAGAGAGGAATTTGCATTTTTCAAGCAAGGGATTATTTTGCGAATTTGCCTCTTCCAAAACTCGCTCATTAAATTTTAGCCAAGAATATTCCCTGTTTATAAAATTTTTTCTAATGCACTTGTTCATATTCTAAACCCTTTTAATTCAATCTCCAAAAGAAATACCTATATCTCTGGCAGCTTTAATCAGTTCATGTTTTGGCGGAACAACTTTTGTTTTCCCAGCAATATCAGCTAAATTATTGGAAATTATTTTGTCTCCGCTGAGTGCCACAGTCACACCGTATTTGCGTTCTATAACAAGTTTAGCAGCATAAGCTCCAACTTGCGAGCAAAGTACGCGGTCGTAAGGGGAGGGAGCTCCGCCACGCTGAATATGCCCTGGAACAACAACGCGAGTTTCAATGTTTAATTTTTCCTCTATGGTTTTGGCTATTCTGTGAGATGCCGTTACTTCGCCTCGTTCTACGCGTTTTTGATAGCGTTCTTTTTTGGTAAGAGTTGCCTCTTCCTTATCCATTGCCCCTTCCGCAACGGCAATTACGCAAAAGCCCTTGCGCTTTTTAACTTGTTCAACAGCTTTTATAACTTTGTCCATGTCATAAGGTATTTCGGGAATTAGTATAATATCTGCTTCGCCGCCAATGCCGGCATAAAGCGTGAGCCACCCAACTTTATTGCCCATAATTTCAACTATCATCGTGCGCCTGTGGCTTGCCGCCGTGGTTTGAACCCTGTCTATACATTCCGTAGCTACATTTACCGCAGAATGAAAGCCAAAAGTTATATCTGTTCCCCAAAGATCGTTGTCTATGGTTTTTGGCATGGCTATCACGTTAAGTCCTTCGCTAGACAAAAGCGCGGCGGTTTTATGAGTGCCTTGCCCGCCCAAAATAACTAAAGCATCTAAATTCATTTTGTTGTAATTCTCTTTCATCAAAGCAACTTTATTGGGTTCTTGAAGCAATTTTTTATATGGTTGGCGCGATGTGCCGAGTATGGTTCCGCCGGTGTTGAATATATTTGAAAAATCATCATGTTTCAACTGTTTGTATTCGCGGTTTATAAGTCCGGTATAGCCTCCGATAATTCCATAGAGATCTATTTTTGGATCCATTGCAGTTATTGCTTTTTCAAATGCACATATAACGGCATTTAACCCCGCACAGTCACCGCCGCTTGTAACTATTCCTATTTTCATAGCCGTAATATACAAAGCTCATTGTTAAGAAACCGTTAAATAATTCCGCTCACAAACCTCATGGCCTCTTCTTTGCTGGTAATTTGCCCAGAAATCTGCATTTCAAAAGTTTTTTTAATTATTTCCCCGATTTTTGGGCTCGGTTTTAAGCCGCTATCTAAAAGCATCTGACCGGTGATAAACGGCTCGGGGGCAGCCTCCCAAATTCCCATTTCACAGCCGATTTTTTGAGCTTCGCTATAAATCCCAGCATCATTTTGAATTGCGCTTTTTAAAATGGCAGGGAGTTTTAAACCGCCTGCTTTCAAGGCACATCTGCGCAGGTCGCTTTTATCGTTCAAAACCAATAAAGGAATGGAGCCTAGCAAAGCTGGAATTTTTTTCAGCAGAATATTCACGGGAACCCATTTTTTCAAAAAGTCAACAGGTTTTGCGTTTGGCAAACACAAAAGCCCTGCGAACATTATTATTTCAGCTTCCTGCTGGTTCAAATTATTTTTATGCGTTGCCAAAAAATCCAAAATCCCACCTAAACTACCTTCCAAATCTATTTCCACAAACATCTTTTGCAAACCCACATTGCAAAAAAAATCAAGCCCATATGAAGGCTTAACCCCTTTCAAAAGCCATTTGCGAAATTCCTCTTCTATGCGTTCTCTGGACAAATCGCTCAGGGAAAGAGTTTTGCAAAGTTCTATGGTTTCTCTTGCGGCTTTAAGTTCAAAACGTGCCGCAAATTGAACTCCTCTCAAAACCCTGAGAGAGTCCTCTGCAAAGGCTTCGCTTACATGTTTCAAAATTCTATCCTTCAAATCCTCGCTGCCGTTGTAAGGGTCAACGAGTTCCAGATTAGGAAGTTCCATACCCATTGCGTTAATGGTGAAATCTCTGCGTCTGGCGGCTTCTTCAAAACTCAAATTCGGGTTAGTTTGAACATCAAAAGCCTTATGCCCTATTCCCGTTTTGCTCTCGGTTCTAGGAAATGAAAAATCGTAGTGAATATTTTGCCTAGACAGGTGTATAACGCCAAAAGCTTTTCCTATTAAATTCGGTTTGCCGTGCTTTGAAAGAATTTCCATCAATTTTTTTTGGTCAATGGAATAAACCTCTATATCAAAATCCCGTGCTTCGCTATTTATACCGAGCAAAGAATCCCGCACAAAACCGCCTACCAAAAAAGCCCTGCCACCAGCAGAGCGAATATCTTCTGCGATTTTCAAAAGTCTTTTTGGGATTTCGCTTGGCATAGTGGGAAAGTAGAAAAAATTTCTATATTTATTTTGATGCATAATCAACATCTTATAGATGAAATGACTGAAAGGCTTAAGGAATTAAAGCCTTACAAGGTTATTTTGTTTGGCTCTTACGCTAGGGGTAATCCTACGGAAGATAGTGATTTGGATGTTGTAGTTGTATTAGACTCGGATGAAAGGTCTAAGACTTTTGACGAGTTTATAGAAAGAGGCAACCCGGTGTCATTGGTTCTTCGTGAAATTCATAAAAAAATAGCTATGGATATAATAGTTTACACTCTCGCTGAATTTGAATATTTGAGAAAGCAAAAAGATTTTTTTGTTGAAGAGATTGTAGAAACAGGAAAAATCCTCTATGAAAGATAACACCAAAGCGTGGATATTTTTCGCAGAAAACGATATGAAAATGGCGGATTCGGCTATTGACGAACCGAGATTAACAGGTCAAGTTATTTTTCACTCACAACAAGCTATAGAAAAATATTTTAAATCATATTTGGTAGAAAACAATATTAGTTTCCCTAAAATTCACGATTTGCCAAAACTATATGAATTAGTGCGAAGCGTAAAAGATTGGAATATAGACGAAATTTTGTTGGATAAAATAAATAGAGTGTATTCCGCTTCACGTTATCCCAGCAATATAGGGCTTTTACCAGATGGATTAGTTCCAAGTTTAGAAAAATCCAAAGAAATTTTTGATTTTGCAAAGAAAATTGAAAGTATTTTTAAGGAAGAGCTTGAAAAAATATAGCACGACAGAGCCTTAGGGTTGGGTCTTTGTATGTCATAAAATTTGATATTTCTATTTTACCCCCCATGACCACCAGCAACCCAACCATATTCAGCGATTTGGATTTCGGTGAAATAGAATCCAAAGGCTTTAACGAAGCCGATGTGCGGGCTGTGATTATAGATCCTTTGTTAAAGGAACTCGGTTTTAGCCACGAAAATATAATGCGCGAAAAAGCCCTTAAAAGTCCATTTTTGAAAATAGGCAGCAAAAAAAGAGCGGTAAATTTGATTCCCGATTATGCGCTGAAGGTGGAGAACAGCTTCGCTTGGGTTTTAGATGCAAAAGCATCAAATCAAAAAATAATCAATAGCGACCATGTGGAACAAGTTTATAGCTATGCAACCCATCCCGAAATCCGCAGCAATTACTTTGCATTGTGCAATGGCTTGGAGTTTGTTTGCTTTAGAACAACAGATACAGAAAAGCCTGTACTATATTTCCACGTTTCCGAAATTGGCAAGCATTGGCAGACATTGCAGAACCTACTTTCGCCTAATTCCTTTCAAATCGGAAAAATCCTTGTTCCCGAAAACCCAGACCAACCACAGAAAGCCGATTTTGATTATGCAAAAAGACCTCTTTTGAAAGAAATTCCTGTAAAAAAGCAGGCGGTAAAGAGGCATTTTGGGGTTCACGGTTATTTCACGCGGCAGGCGTGGAATGTTGTTGCGGAGTATATAAAAAATTTCAGCAAGCCCGGCGATGTTGTGCTAGACCCATTTGGCGGAAGCGGAGTGACGGCTATTGAAGCATTTATGAACGGGAGAAGAGCTATAAGCATAGACATTAATCCAATGGCTGTTTTTATAGTGCAGTCGCTGCTTGCTCCCGTAAAATTTTCTGAATTTGCCAATGCTTTTGACGAGGTAAAGAATGAATATCTAAAGCACGAGCCAAAAACCAAAGAGGAAATAGAAAAAGCCTTGAAAAAATACAAGGGTTGCAAAGCCTTGCCATTGCCCAAAGGCTCCGATGTACCAACTGCCGACTTATTGTTCAACAAAGAACAAACCGCACAGCTCGCCTTGCTAAAGTCAATTATTCTTAAACAAAAAGATGAAAATATTAGAAATTCTTTGCTGTTATGTTTTTCAGGACTTGTAACAAAATATAATCTAACAGTTCATTCAAATGAAGATTTATCTAAAGACAAAAAAGCGGTAGGCGGTCCAAATTGTTCTGCTTTTCAGTATTATAGATATAGAATTGCTCCAAGAAATACAAAAATAGATCTTATAAAATATTTTGAAAATTCTCGCTATAAAAAAATTCGCGATGCCAAGCAAGAGATGTCTTATTTTATCAACGAGAATACAATAAATAATGCACAAGTCATAAAAGGGACGGCTACTTATATACCTTTCTTGAATAACGAAAGCGTTGATTATATCTACACCGACCCACCCTACGGCAAAAAAATACCTTACCTTGATTTATCCACAATGTGGAACGCATGGCTTGATTTGGATGTGAGCGAAGAAGACTACAAATTGGAAGCGATTGAGGGCGGAGAACACAACAAAACAAAAGAGGATTACAATAGCCTAATCGCAAAAAGTATTCAAGAGATGTACCGCGTTCTCAAATTTGACCGATGGCTTTCTTTTGTATTTGCCCACAAAGACCCAGAATTTTGGCATTTGATAATAGATACCTGCGAAAAATGCGGCTTTGAGTACATTGG
>JAITFO010000088.1 GCA_031281265.1 Candidatus Fibrimonadaceae bacterium | reverse complement strand
CCCCCCCCCCCCCCCCCACAAAGCGGTAACAGCGAAATGCTTAATTGAGAGTGGAGAATTGAGACTAGTCTGAGATAAATGCTTTGCAACATCTCTATTCTTTTGCATTTTGTAACTCTTTATTCTCAATTCTCAACTCTCCATTCTCAATTAACGAGTAAGTTTACTATTCTAAACCCCGAGCCACAAGGTCTAAATATAAATGCCATACCGTTTGCAAATATAGAAAAAAATTTCAAAGCTGGCAGGGTGAGTAAAAATTTTCGTGCCTGTTAAAACCTGTGCCAGCGAGAAAAACGCGAAAATTGGCAAATTTAGCTAAAACAGAGCCTTTGGAGGAGGCTCTCCCTTACACATCGGGAATTTTTCTATATTTACCCTAGTTATTATGCCAAAATCCTCGTTTATCGGCTTAGATGCAATGGAGAAGTTTGGATGGGAAAAACGCCCCGGACAGATTTGCCAATTTTGCAGCAATAACTGCAACAGGACTATAGTGGTCTTTAGCGATGGTAGAACGCACGTCACAGGCAATCGCTGCGAAAGAGGCGAAGTCATCGCAAATCCAGACGACCCACAAACAAAGAAAACAGTCGCGGAAATCAACCGAAAGATAAACTCCGTGCCGGATATGGTAAAAAGAGCTAACCAGCTTTTGGTCAAGGATTATCAACCGCAAATGGTGTGGGCAAATAACAAAGGACAGGGAACAAAAATAGGCATTCCCAGAGCGTTGGAGTTTTTTGTTTCACTGCCGTTTTGGAAAGCATTTTTTACATCACTCGGGTTTGAGGTGGTGGTTTCAAGGCAAAGCGACTACAATTTATTTGAAGAAGGCCTACGCTCCGTTCCCAGCGACACTATATGCTTCCCCGCAAAATTGATGCACGGTCACGTTGCGGATTTGGTAAAAAAGAAGGTGGATAGAATATTCATGCCTGTCATGATGGCTATACCAACCGACCACAAAAAATTCAACGCAACAGCGGTCTGCCCTGTTGTGCAAGGTACCCCCGCAGTGGTCAGAAATATAGACGACCCGGAAAAAAAACACGGCATTCCCGTTGACCAGCCAAACTTCTATTGGTACAATGAGGATTTACGCCGCAGCCAATGCGTGGATTGGTTTAGCAAAAAATGGCACATCCCAAAAAAGGTTGTAGATGCTGCTGTAAGCGAAGGTGAGATTGCCCTGCAAAAATTCAGAGATACCGTGCAAAATGAAGGGCAGAAAATTTTAAACGATGCAAGGGCAAAAGGCGAATTTGTGGTTATAGTCGCAGGAAGACCTTATCATTTAGACCCATTGGTGAATCACTTGGTGGCAAACCATTTTACCCAGATGGGAATACCGGTTTTGCCTTTGGAGGCTTTGCCAGAAGCCTTTGAGCAAGACATCCCCTCACATACCAGAATGGAAGCCCTAAATTCCTTTCACATGAGAATGTTGGGTGCAACGCTTTTGGCAACAAAAGACCCAAGTATAGAGATTGTGCAGATAGTGAGCTTTGGCTGCGGACACGATGCAATTCTCTCCGATGAGATGATGCGAATTTTGCACGAACGCTCAAACAAAGAATTGCTCATGCTTAAATTGGACGAAGGTGATGTAAGAGGGCCGCTCAGCATTCGTATAAAAAGTTTTATTGAAACGGTTAAGGTGCGGCGCGAAACGGAAAATTCAAAAATGCGGATTATAAGCAATAACGCGTTCCCGCCCCTCTTTCCTGCCCCATACACAAAACAGGACAAAAAGAAACGCACCGTGCTAATTCCGAATTTAAGCCCGGCATTCAGTTTTTTATGCGCGAAGGTAATGGAGCGGCAAGGTTTTAAAACAGAAGTTTTGCCACTGGCTAGCAAAAGGGCTTTTGAGCTCGGCAAAAAATTTGTGCATAACGATATTTGCTTCCCCGCCCAAGTCAACATAGGCGAAGGTTTGCTTTGGCTTGAACAACACCCGGAGCACAGCCAAGATGAAGTGTGTATGGGCTTGGCAAAAAATTGCGAAAACTGCCGAGCGGGTCAGTATGCCGTTATGTGCCGCAAAGCTTTGGACGAAGCCGGTTACCCCGGAGTATCTATTTTAACAACAGGCTCAGACACAAAAAATATGCATCCTGGTTTTAAAGCCGGAGTGGATTTTCGCGTGCACATGCTTTGGGGCATGGCTATGATGGACGGCATAGAGATAATGTTCAGAGCCACACGCCCTTACGAAAAAAATCACGGCGAATCTTTGAGGGTGTATAATTATTGGATTAAAGAGGTAATGCAAGAAACTGCTGGCAATATTCGCGGTGCGCTTAAAAAATTTGAGCAGGCTGTTGAGGCTTTCAACAACATAGAAGCCGATATATCTGTTCGCAGACCGAGAGTTGCCGTGCTTGGCGAAATTTTGATGAAATACCATCCGAGCGCAAACGGTTTTGTTGAAGAATATCTGTTTGAACACGGAATGGAAGTTATACAGCCAGGGATGCTGGATTTTTTCAGAGTTGGCGAGCTTGTCCGAATGGAAAAAGTCAGACGCGGATTGATAACGCATCCATTTGTGAATTGGCTGATAGGCGGAGTTTCTTCAAAGCTATATGCCAAAGCTGGAAGCGATGTTGAAAAAAGGAGAAAGAAATTCAAATTTTATGAGCATCACGCGAATTGCTATGAAATGTCCGATATAATAGAAAAAACTGGAATGTTGGACAAAACTTATATAACGGGCGAAGGTTGGCTTATACCCGGAGAGGTTTTATCCTTAGCGGAACACGGAGTTAATAGCTTTATTATACTCCAACCTTTTGCTTGCCTTGCAAACCATATTTCGGGGCGCGGCTTGACAAAAGCCATGAAAGCGAAATTCCCGCACATTCAGGTTTTGAGTTTGGATTATGACCCTGACACAAGTTTTGCAAACATAGAGAACCGTCTGCAAATGTTGATAATAAACGCAAAGGAGCTGGAAAGTTTATGCGCTGTTTAGTTTTAGCTATAGCTACCTTTTTGATTATGCTCACATCTTGTGCGAGTAATCCTCCACAAACGGGGCAGCAAACTCAATCACCTGCTGTAAAAGATACCGTTTATAGCAGAATTGCAGATACACTTAAAATAACCGATAGCGTTTATATAAAGGAAGCTATATCATTCAGAGCCTTGCAGAGAAGCATAGATTCCTTAATCACTGGCAGAAAAACGGAAAATGCAATAGAACTGCTGAAAATACAGGTTCAATACCACAACAATTTAGACCAGCTAGGGTTACGTACCTTGCAGCTTTCAAATTTGCTCTATCAAACGGGGAGGAGCGCGGAGGCTCTCGCTGTTTTAGAAGGTTTTGTTGTATATAAACAAACTATAAATTCCTGGATAGACAGCGCAAACGCTTTACACGATAAAATTCTCGCGTTAAACAAAAACAACAAAAGCCAAATAGAACCGCCTAAACTGGAAGTGATAAACTCTTTAACCGCGCAAATTCGCAACTTGAAAAGCACAAACGCAAATCCTGTTTTAATAATTGACTTGGCAGATAGCCTTCGCTCCATTGCCCCCGGAGACTCTATTTTGGCCTGGCTGGACAAACAAGTTCCATCTCAATATGAAAGGGCAGATTCTTTTTGCGAAGAACAGAGAAAAGTTGCCTCGGAGAAATTTGCCGCATCTCGCAAGAACAAGGCAAAAGCCAAAGCCTTATTAACCGAGGCTATTGATGCTTTGGATAAATGCCTTGCAAAAACACCGTCTGCTGGAATGAAGGATAAGGTTACGCAGAATAAGGAAATTTTAGTCAAAGAATTGAAGGCTGGGAACTAAAATGACTCATAAATGGCTGATTATAATAGCAAGCATAGGGATATTCTCAATCGCCTGCGCGCCGCTTAGGCCGCTAGGCCCTGATATGAATCTTTCCGCTAGAACTGCTGCAGCCCAAAAATGGATAGACTCACGAAATATAACTGGAATATCCGAATGGGACAATGTTCTTTTGCCGTGGCTTGGTACTCCATACAAGTATGGCGGAAATACCAAACGTGGCACCGATTGCAGCGGTTTTGTTTCCAGTGTATACATGGAAAAGGAAAGGATGTCTGTACCAAGAACAACCAAAGATGGATTTAAAAATGGAAAATCCGTTGATAGGAGCAGTTTAGTTGTTGGGGATTTGGTATTTTTCAGCAGAGAGGGAAGAGGGAACAAAGTAAACCACGTTGGCATTTATGTTGGCGATGGAAACTTTATGCATGCGAGCACCTCTCTTGGCGTCACTATAACCCCGCTAGACGATAGTCACTGGAAAACCTTATATCTCGGAGCTAGGAGATATTTGTGATCAGTTCAAAAAAATTTATTTTACAGATTTTATGCCCAGACCAAAGCGGATTGATAGCCGCGTTCACCCAAGGCATTGCACTAACTGGCGCAAATATTCTGGACTTAACCCAGCACACAGCAAAGGATATAGACACATTTTTTTTACGTGCCCTTATTGAATGTGAAAACGATGCGATTCCAAAGATAAAGGAACATTTTTCCAAAATGGAAAAGGAAAAAAATATGGAATGGCATCTGCACGATGCCGAGCATAAAACCAAACTAGCATTATTTGGCTCAACCACCGACCATTGTTTTTACGAACTTTTGCTCTCCCACAGGGATGGAGCTTTGCCTTGTGAGTGGACTTGTGTAATTTCAAATCACACCGTTTTAGAACCTTTGGCAAGAACTTTTAATTTGCCTTTCTTCTTGGTACCGAGCAACACTTCAAAGGCCGAGCAAGATAGTAAATTCAATGATATTTTGCACGCTTCGCAAACAGAGGGAATAGTGCTTGCACGTTATATGCAAATTCTAAGCCCGGAATTCACAGAGGCTTGGAAGTACAGAATAATAAACATCCATCACGGCTTTTTGCCTGCGTTTAAAGGGGCAAAACCTTATCACCAAGCGTGGGCAAAGGGCGTTAAAATAATCGGCGCAACGGCACACTTTGCCACAGCAGACCTAGACCAAGGTCCAATAATTTGGCAGAGCGTTCAACAGGTTGCGGACACCGGTAGCATTGAGCAGTTCATCCAAATAGGCAAGGACGTTGAAAAACGCACTTTGCTTTACGCCTTAAAACTATGGCTTGAGCACAGGGTATTTTTGCACAACGACAGAACTTTTATTTTGTGATTTTCGTTAGAAGATCTCCATTCAAGGGGGATTTTTATATCTCTAAATCCCCGCTCCAAATAGTTTTTAAATCCGTTTCCGTTCTAAAAAGCAAAGAGCCGTCATCATTAACCGCTTCTATTACCCCATCCAAAACCGAATTGCCCTCCACAAGCCTTGCCTTGTGCCCCGCAAAACAACCCATCTTTCGCCAATCCTCTATAAAAGGTAGCAAACCTTTTTCGCACAAAACATCAAAATTAGTCTTAAATTTTTGCAAAAATTCCTGCAAAAGAATTTCCTTATCCCAAACTTTGCCGGTTTCTATGAACATGCTGGTAGCGAGGCGATCTAACCCTGCAAAATCGGATTTTTCTGTGTTTACATTTATGCCAACTCCGATGGATATATTTGTGCCGAGTAGTTCCGAGATTATTCCACAGATTTTGCATTTATTCACCAAAATATCATTGGGCCATTTAACATTTGCATCTATGCCCTTTTCGCTCAGCATTTTAGCTATGGTTATGGCTGCAATTTGCGTTGTTGGGGCGTAGAATTCCGGTTTTAAATCCTTTGCTGGCAAAATAACGTTAAAGCAGAGGTTTTTCCCTTTGGGGGCAACCCATGCCCTGCCGTGCCGCCCACGCCCACCTGTTTGATATTCCGCAGTTACAACCGTCCACTCTTGCAGAGTTGCAAAGTTTTCTCGCATGTATTTATGAGTACTTTCGCACTCATCTAGGGAAATTATATCACGCCTTAAATACACAATCCATAAACCCAACCGCATTCTCCAATGCGGTTTCTTTTGGGCGAACCAAATCGTCTCTTGATGTGTTCGCCACTTTTATTTCTATGAATGTCAAGCCTTTGAGATTTTTAAACTTTTCGATGAGGCTACTGAATTCGCTTGCTGTTTTAATCTCAAAAACGCTTGGATAGCCGCAAACTTTTGCGGCTTGTGCGTATTTAAAATCCGGTGCAGCGGTTGGCATTCCACCCACGGATTCGTGAGCTTCGTTGTTCAAGCAGATATGAATAAGATTTTGAGTGTTCTGTTTGCCGATAAAAGCCATATTGCCCAAGTGCATCAAAGCTGCACCATCGCCATCCATGCAAATAACCCTTTTGCTCGGAGATTTTTTTGCTATGCCAAAAGCTATCATAGAAGCGTGCCCCATGCCACCCACCGTTAAAAAACATTGCTTATGATTGTTCAGCACAAGGTCGCTCTGCTCATAAACCTCTCTTGATATTTTGCCCGTTGTGGACACAATTAAATCGCTGCTATCCGTTTTCTTTATCAGCTCGGAAATAACATGTTCGCGATTTAACTCACTGCCATTTGAATAATCTGCATTAACCCTTTTATCAAAAGTGTCTTTTTTTATTATCAGCGCAAATTGCTTTTTATTTTCCAAGGCATTTTTTATTTTGCCAAAAACGCCATTTAATTCTGTTTCGCTCGTGTTTTTATCTATCACCTCGTATTCAATTTCTAAGCAGTCAAAAATCTTTTCGGTTATTCGCCCCATAAATTTATGCTGCGGCTCATCTTTTGTGCCGGGTGCACCGCGATAACCAACTATAAAAAATATGGGGATGCTATAAACTTCGGCGTTTGCAATTGAAGTTACAGGATTTACGGTGTTGCCTATGCCGCTGTTCTGCATATAGATGCAAGCGGGCTTTCCCGTTGAGAGATAAGTGCCTGCTGCAATGCCAACCGCCGAACCTTCGTTAGGCACTGTGTAGTGAACAAGGCCGGTTTGTTCGGAGTTTATATAATCGCAAAATTCTTTGAGCGTGGAGTCCGGGACTCCTGTCAAAACTTCAATTCCCAACTGCTTTATGTGCTGCGCTAAAAGCTCTGCTTTCATTTTGGCTCCTCCTAGTATTTAACAGGCACAGCTACGTTGTAATGCTCCAATGCTTCTTTAAATACCGCAAAAAAATTCTCAATATCAGGTACATCTATGGCCCCAAAGGAACAAAGCCTAAAAGTCTCCATGCCGGAAATCTTGCCGGGGTAAATGGTGAATCCCCGCTCGTAGCAATAATCATGGACTTTTTCAAAATCCCAATTTTTGTCATTTGGGTATATTGCGGATGCTACCAAACCTGCCTGCAATTCTTTTTTTATAAATTCTTTAAAACCGAGTTCTTTAAGCCCTTTGTGAATAGCCTCGTTTACCCGTGCGTGTCTTTGATATTTCTGCGTTTCACCTTCTTTGAAAAATTCCTCAATGGCTTGCCTCGCAGCGTAAATTGTTTGCACAGGCGGAGTGAATTGCATTTGCCTATAGCGAACAAAATATTCATATTGCAGATATAAATTGCAATAATAGGAACGTTTGGGATAATTCTTGGATTCCTCAATCAATTTTGTTTTGCCCACAACATAAGACAGCCCCGTCATGCCCATTATGCCTTTTTGCGCAGAAGCCATGCAAAAATCTATGCAGTCTTTTTCCATGTCAATTGGAAGCATGGCGTAAGTTGAAGTGGTGTCCACCGTGAATACGCAATTATATCTGTGCGAGAGTTCGCCTATTTCGCGGATGGGGTTGAGCAAGCCCGTTCCCGTCTCGTTGTGAGTTGTGTAAACAAGGTAAATATCTGAATTGTTTTTTAGCATTTCCTCTACAGCAGCTAAATTGGGCCTCTCATCTACAGGCACTTTCATCTCGATATGCGGAAGGTTGTAGCACTTGCATATCTCCACAGCCCTTGTGCTATATGCCCCATTGTTTATCACGAGTATCTTTTTATTTGCTGGCAAAAGCGAATTGAGGCAAACATCCATATTTATAGTTCCCGAACCGCAAAAGAGAACTGCGGTGTATTCATCGCTGCCATGAACAATGCGAACCAAATCCTTTTGGAGCTGTTCCAAAATATCAGCAAATTCCTTTTCCCTTGGGCAAATATCCGGCACAATCTGCGCCATCTTCACCGTATCCGTTGTGGTAGCGGGTCCTGGGTTTAGCAGTATGTTTCTTTTGACGGTCATTTGCGTTTAAAATGGGAGCCAAATCGCGAGAGCGAGCAAAGCCAAAGCCGCCATTCCAACAGTTGCATTCAACAAATACGAGATTTTATTGAATTTTCTATTCATAGAATCGGCGTAACTCCATATAGAATAAATTATGCGGATATAATATGCTGCAGAGACTATTGCTAAAATAAATGCCGCTATCGATATGCCCCAAACAGCCGGAGTTTCAAAAGAAGCCTTGACAAGGTTCACAAAAATTCTAAACTTTGCCAAAAAACCCGCCGCAACGGGCAAACCTGCGAGCGAAGCCAAACACACGCTGATGCAAGCACCTAAAAACGGCTTTCTGCGGGCTGTTGCACGCAAACATTCCAAATCATCGTAATCGGAGACGAGTGCGGAAATACCGGCCAATGCCCCTATTGAACCTATGGCATAAGTGAGCAAGAAATAAAATGCTGAATTTAAATCCAGTTCCTGAGACTTTGCAAAATAAGGATAGCAAAAACCGAGCAAAATAAATCCCGCATTTGCAATCGCGCTAAACGCCAAAATTCTCCTTGCGGAAATTTGAGCCAAGCCTGTGATGGCACCCACGGCAATAGAAGCTATGCCAAGGCATAAAAATAAATTCGCTTCACGGGCAATAACCACAGATGCGGAACTGTTGAATAAACCGAACCACACACATCCCAAAGCCGAAAAAGCACCGATTTTAACAACCGCCGCCATATAACCCGTGACCGCAGCGAGCGCGCCTGTATAAGCATCCGCAACCCAAAAATGCAACGGGAAAGCACCTACTTTAAACAGCAACCCAAGGGAGAGCATAAAAATCCCAGCTTGGTAAATTGTCTCGCGCCCTGCCAAAACATCGCTTTTTATTAAAGTGCTGCCAGTTGCTCCGTAGAACATGGCTACACCGTATAAAAACACCGCACTCAAAGCTGCCCCGCTGATGAAATATTTAAACGCCGCCTCATTGCTCTCTTTAGAACGGCGATTCATAGCGATAAGTGCATAAATTGGGAAAGAAGCCAGCTCCATTCCTAAAAACAGGGGTATCAAATCCGCAGAGAGTACCATTATCATAATGCCTGCGGTAGAAAGCATGAGGAGCGGATAAGCCTCGCCACATTCGGTATTGCTGCTTTTCAAGGTATTCTGCAAAGCAGCCGTGCCTATAGCGGCACATAACGCTGTTGCGTAGAGGAAAATTTCCTTAACATGGTTTAGGGAAAACAAATTCCACGGGTCGCCAAAATCGCCAGAAATCACCTTAGTAAAATAAGCTGCGAGAATTAAAAAAAACAAATTTATAAACGGCAAAACCTTATGCCTTTTGCCCGGATTTAAAAACGATTCCGCAACTAAAGAAAATATCGCGCCTAAAGAGACAAGAATTATCGGCAAAAGAATTTTTAAATCATAGAAGAGGGAAGTCTCAATGTTCATCTTGTTCCTCCAAGTCGTATATTGTCAAACTGTCTTTTGCTAAACTATCACCTTCAATCAAACCTTCCCTTGCCAAGCTGTCAATAATCAACGCTTCTTCCAAAATCTGCTCGTATTCCGGCAATTCAATGGCACCTTCCTCTGTTGGTTCTTTAAATGAATTTAAAATAGGAGCCGGGTGCAATCCAAAATAGAATATCATTAATATAATCGGAATGGCTGCCATCCCTTCAAATTGCGAAAGATATATATTGTCGCTTCTAGTATTATCATTTGAAACTGGGCCAAACAAGGTGTGCTTAATCAATCTCAGCATATATGCAGCGGACAGTATAATTCCAACACTGGCAACAACAGCAAAGACAAATCCCGAATTGAACAAACCGCGCAAAATCAAAAATTCTCCCACAAAGCCCACAGTGCTGGGAATGGCAATTGCAGTTATGCCAAGAACACCGAAAATCGTAGCATAAATTGGATTTGTAGAGGCAAATGCACCGTAGCGTTTTATGTTTGTGCTGCCAGTCCATTTTTCAGCAATGCCGCCAAAAAAGAAAAGCCCGCCAGCAGTTAAACCGTGCCCTACCAGCATAACGGCAACGCCTGCATTCACGGTTTTATCAAGGCAAAACAAGCCAGCAACCGCAAGGCTTAAATGCGACATAGAGCTAAACGCCAAAAGCTTTTTTATATTAGTCTGTCTTAACGCAAGAGTGGCCCCGTATAGCATTGAGAAAAGCGCAAGGGATATTAAACATAAGCCATATTCGGTATTCCAAAAGAGATTGTCAAACAACGGAATTACCCATATAGCAAAACCAAAAACCCCAACCTTTGCCATTGCGCCGGAGAGAATTGCAGAAAGCGAATATGGCGCTTCCGAATAAGTTATGCCCTGCCAGCTGTGAAAAGGAAATACAGGAGTTTTCACGGCAAATGCTATTGAAAACGCTATGAGCAATGGTATTTGAACTGAGAGCGGCAAAACTTCTAAAGTTTTCATCAAAGAATTGATGTTATCGCTGCCAGTTTTTACCATCAAATACCAAACGCCAAAAAGCAATGGAACAGAACCAGCTAAAGTGTAAATGGAAAATATTATAACAGCTTTTCGTCTTTTTAAGCCACCGTGCAGAGAAATTAAAATAGCCGCAGGCAAAATCATAGCTTCAAAGAAAAACAGGAATTGCACTATGTTATATGCGGAGAGGAACGCCCCTATTATAGTACCTTCCAAAGCCAGCAAACCTATTGCAAATTTATTTATCCCCAAACTCAAAGAGTCTCTGGAATAGACAAAAGCCAAAAAAGATAGCAGCGTGGTTAGCCAAACCATCCACAGCGAAAGCCCATAACCATATAACGAAAATTCAATATCTATTCCTAAAATGGAAAACCAAGGGTAAATATCAGTTTGCTGCCCGCCTATCGCTACTAGAGCAGTTGCCAAAATAAAAGGAATTGCAAAGCACAGAAGCCCCATGCGAAAAGCGGAACTATCCTTAGACGATGAAGCGAGCATCAAGAAGGCAAATACAAAGGGCAAAATAAGTAAAAGCGATACCAACATAAATTCTACCTAACGAAAAACACCAGCCAATAAATCAAAACAACAGAACTGATAACCGAAAGAGCAAGCTGCACACGCAATTTATTCGCCTGCATAAAACGCAAACCTTCTGCGCATATATAAGGTACAATGCTGAAGACATACATCGTTGTCCTCAAAAACTGATTCACCAAGTCTAAAAAGAATACGGCTATGCGCACGGGCAAAACTCCGCAAACATAGTGCAGAGCGTCAAAGGAAAAAGTCCAAATTCTTGCAAAACCAACCAGCTGATTGTGCCCCGGATACTTAGGAATTCTTTTTCTGAAATAAAAACCGGCAAATACAAGACCTAATACAGCTGCTGTAGAGCTTATAGTAGCAAGGGATATATTTAAGTGGCTTTCTTCGGTCAATGGGGCATAGCCAGCAAAAATGCAACCAACCGCCAAAATCCACATTGGGGCTTGCATAACAATAGGCGACTCGTGCAGATGTTCCGCAGTGTGTTTATCTCCCCTGAACTTGCCCAAAAACACCAGCACCATCAAACGGGTCATGTAAATTGCGGTAAGCAAAGCTGTGATAAGAGCTACATAATAAACTGGTGTTCCAAAAACACTTTCCAAAATCAAATCTTTGCTCCAAAAGCAAGCAAGCCCCGGCAAACCTATTAGGCTTGCCCACGCCAAAAGCATAATCAAAAATGTAGATGGCAGCTTAAGGGCAAGGCCACCCATTTTGCGAATATCCTGTTCGCCACCCATAGCATGTATAACCGAACCCGCACCTAAAAACAGAGCCGCCTTTGTAAACGCGTGGGTGAACACATGGAAAATGGCAACATCAAATGCGCCAACACCAGCCGCCAAAAACATAAAACCTAGCTGAGAAATGGTGGAATACGCCAAAACCTTTTTAATATCGTGCTGAACCAAGCCAGCTACAGCAGCCCAAAAAGCCGTTGCAAGGGCTACTATAAGCACAATAATCGGGATGAGCATATCAAAAACGAATAGCGCATAAAGCCTTGCCATCAGATAAACACCGGCTGTTACCATTGTAGCCGCATGTATAAGGGCAGAAACAGGAGTTGGACCAGCCATCGCATCCGGGAGCCATGTGAGCAAGGGTATTTGCGCGCTCTTTGCAGTGCAGGCAAAGAACAGAAAGAGTGCCGCTACTAGTACTAAATCACGGATAAAAGGCGGGGAAAGGTTTATCAATGGGATAAAACTTACAGTCACGGCTTCATTCAAATTCGTATAATTCAAAATAGATGTCCCGCCCAAAGCCATCAATATGAACATACCCAGCAAAAAGCCTACATCCCCAACCCTGTTCACCAAAAGAGCCTTGTTTGCAGCCTTGCAGTTGAGCAAATCCTTATTCCAAAAACCCACGAGCAGATAAGAGCAAAGCCCCACGCCCTCCCAGCCTAGGAATGTCAAAGGCAAAGAATCCGAAAGCACAAGGACTATCATGGAGAATAGGAACAGGTTCATATAGCACATAAAACGGGTATAGCCGCTATCGCCCTTCATGTAACCTATAGAGTAAAGAACTATCAGGGTTGTTATTCCTGTTACAAATAAAAGCATTGTTTTTGTGAGGGAATCAAATAAAAAACCAAAAGATATTTGAAAATCCCCGATGGAAATCCAGTCTCCGAGCGTTTCTGCATAAGCTCCATCTTCAGGCATGCCCAAAGCGAACATCACAGTTGCTACAAAAGAGAACAGAGGAAAGGATACAGCAAGCGCACCTATATATGCTTCTGGAACGGGTTGCTCACTTTTAGCTTGTGCCAAAGTTATTGCTCCGAGCAACAACGCCCCTATCAAAGGAAAAAACGGTATAATCCATAAAGGGATCTGAGAGGTCATAGACTTGGAAAATAGAAAATCAGGAACACCCCAAAGAACAGTTCGCGCAGTCTTCGGGGCTGCACATTTGTAGCGAGCCGTAGCGGGCGGGATTAAAGCCAATTATATCGCCGTCTTCGCCAAAGACAAGCGAATTGACATCGGCAGTTACGCCAACAGCGTCCGGGTCAAAGGCTTTGACCTTGCCTGTAGGAGTTTTTATCAGAGTTGGGGCAGCAGGTTCCAGCGACTCCAGTTTTCCCGACTCGTAGAGGGAAAAACCGTTCCTAGTTGGAATTTCGCCAAACTCTGTTTTTATGGAAATGGTTTCCCCAGGGAACAGCGTAACGCTACGGATATTGCCGTTTTGGTAAAAAGCAACCCCGCTGATTATTGCGGTAAAAGATGTAAAGGGCAGGTCAAAGGATAGCGGAATGGCAAGGGCTTTCTCGTCTTTCTCGCTCCACATTCCGCTGATTTGGCCGTCTAGCGGAAAAAAGCGTTTTAATTCTCCGGTTTCGTAAAAGGTCACAAGCTCTGCGGGGAATTCGCCGATGGGCGTTTGAATTTCCTGCATTTCGTTGAGAGCAACCGCTTTTACCATGCCGTTTTTGTAGAACTCAACGGAGTACTTATTTTTGCGGCGGTTGGTTTCTTCATAGCAAGGAACAAGCTCGCCCACGTGAGTGACAAGCATATTCTTTTCCGAGAGCTTAATGCCTTCCAGCTCGCCGCTGGGGTAGCAGACATAGCTATCCACTCCGGCAAACACACCGCTCGGAAGCTGAATCATATTATTTTCTAATAAGTTGAAATTTTCCATTTGGGTAATTTAGCAAACAGCCGTGGAATGGTAAATGCAAAAAACGTCAACACTTGTTTGCAAAATGCAGAGATTTTGCTTTTTTTGCTCTTTTTCTAGAAATAATTGTTATATTTACAACAAGCATATCTCAGGAGAATAACAATGTTAAAAGCAAAAGGGCAGATAAAATCCAAGGCAAAGATTGAACCCAAGAAATTATCAAAAGCTGGGGAGTGGCTAAGAACCCATCCTAAAGGATTGGGAGTAACTATCCACGATATGCGAGCTGTAATGAGGTGATATGCGTTATTTACTAGATACGAATGTTCTTATATTTTATGCTCAGGGCGGTGAAAATTTAGATAGGGATACAACTTCGATATTTGGTGATTATGAAAACTTAATTTATGTTAGTTCCGAAGTTATAAAGGAAACTATGCACTTGATAAGGCAGAAGAAAATAGATGTGAAACATTGGAAAACACCGAATGATATTTGGGAATCTATTAGTGAATGGGGTTTTGTTGTAGATTACGTTAAGGAAGAGCATATAAAGACATTGGGTAATTTAACTACGGCGAAAGACCATAAAGATCCGACAGACCTTATGATAATTGCACAGGCGATTACGAATAAGATGCCTGTGATTAGCAGCGATGGGCAGTTTAGGCATTATAAAGGACAGGGGTTGAATTTGTTTTTCAACAATACCCACGAGAGGAATAGAATAGCGAGGTAATTTGGCACAACAACCAAATGCGTTAAAAAACATAATGATACAATCCGTAGGGGCGTATGATTACGCCCCAAATGTGAAATGATATGCTTTCCGAAAGTGAAATTAATAATATGGTATCACAAATTGTGATACCATCAAAATTATAGACGGCAAAGATATCTACCATTTGGGAGCGAGTTTGAAAGATTTGGGCAATAAATGGTTTGCTTTTTCCAAAATGGAAAGAGAAGGGCTGGCGTTGCTGGGAAAAGTAAACCTTATTGTCTGAACCCCGATGACCCCGATGAAAGGATTAACAGGATAGTTCAGACAAATACGGTTCAGACGTTTAATCTTGTACGCAACGCACTGAAAACAAGCCTGTCTTATCGTAGGCGTTCCTGTCCACACCGGCATCGCTATGGTCCATGTACCGGAAGTGAGCGTAGGAGGCATCGTCCTCCGTGCTGCTCCACCAGCAGCCGTAGCTGCCGACACCGCCGAAACTGCCATCGGAACCGCCGATGCCGCCCGGCAGGACCGAAAAGCCGAAAGTGTCTGTACCTGTATTCGTGCTCCACAAAGATGAGTTCGCTTTCAGCTTGGTACCCGGATCGGTACCGACAAAATTCGTCAACGCTGTCCACTCGGCATCGCTTGGCAGATGCCAGCCAGACGGGCAAACGCCCTGAACCTCGCTCGGTTTTTTAGATGAGCTGGCGGAGCCACCCATAGCCGTTGACCAGTTGTAAAGCCTGCCGTAAGCAACGCAATTGGCTGGGTTGTTGTCATAGCATACATCGGTAGCTTTGTCGGGGACATCGTAATTCAGATTCTCTGCCATCCAAGTCTGGGCGGTTGCCCCCGTGCCTATGGACACGAACTTGTACAATTTCCCATCGCGGGTATCGCATAACTGCGTTGTGTTGTCGTATGGGAGTTTATCTATATCTTCCATTTCCACGTGCGACGGGTCGATTGTGCAAGTTCTTCTCTTCTCGCCTTTCGCCGCACAGGTGGCTGGGGTCACAACCTCCCACTCCCCCCAGACGTGCTCGTGGCTGGGGCTGGTGCCGGGGTTGCCATCATCTTTATCCGATGAGCAAGAAAGGGTGAAAGCCATAGCAAGCCCGAAGGTTGCCGCCAATACGATTTTAGAGAATTGAGTTCTCATAGTATGTTCTCCATTTTGAGGGGTGGGGGTGGGGGGTCTATTTTGTACCATACCCCATAATTTAGCTAAAAACTGTATATTTTTAAAGGAAAAATGCCCTGAAAAGACCTTGCACTCCAAGCTCCAAACCTTAGGGTGCAAGGTCTCCGATTTTTAACAATTTTTCC
>JAITFO010000003.1 GCA_031281265.1 Candidatus Fibrimonadaceae bacterium | reverse complement strand
CCCCCCCCCCCCCCCCCCCCCCCCCCCCCCCCACAGTCGGTAACAGCAAAAATGTTTTTGCGTACACACGTATGTGTGAGAGCCTCTACAGGAAGCTCTGCAAATTCATTTGCTGTTGTTGCGTGGGCAAGAATCATAGCTAAAGGCAAATATAGATATTTTTTTTGAAAAAAAGACAATTTTTAACCGAAAATTTGGTTAAATTGTGAAAAAATTCCCTAAATGACGTGTCTAATGCCTAAAATGCCTTGTGCCAACAAACGCCATAGCTATGCCAAACTTGTCGCAGGTTTCTATAACTTCGCCGTCTCTCTTTGAGCCACCGGGCTGCACAATGTATTTAATGCCAGCGGAATTTGAGATTTCCACATTATCCGCAAAGGGGAAATAAGCATCGGAAGAGAGCACAAGCTCGCCCCAAACGCTTTCGCTTAAATTCATGCGTTTAATGTTATCCGCCACCCTTGGCTGGCACAGACGCAAATTTGAATCTATGCGGTTTGGCTGCCCGGGGCCAAGCCCCAAAATCATAAAATAACCAGCCTTGTATTCATAGCACATCACTATTGCATTGGATTTAGTGTGTTTGCAAACCAACCAAGAAAATTTTGCCAAGGCTTCTTTTTCTTTTGGAAATTTCGCTTTGGTCACACATTCAAATTTTTCCCAAACCTCAACATCTCTGTCTTGAACTAACATTCCGCCAATAACGTGCTTATACACTTTGCAGGTTTTGGCTGGCTTAATCTCCCCAACTTTAAGCAAACGAATATCCTTGGATTTATTTCTCAAAAATTCCAAGGCATCTGCATCAAAATCTGGAGCGAGCAAAATCTCAACAAAACGCCCCTTTAAAAATTCCGCTGTTTTTAAATCTACTTTTCTGCTGACCGCAATAACCGAACCATACGCACTAACCGGGTCGCCTTCCCACGCCGCTTTGAGTGCTTCCGCCAAGGTTTCGCCTGTTGCAAGCCCGCACGGGTTTAAATGCTTTATTATGGCAACCGCATTTGAATCCGAGAATTCCCTTATCATCTCCAACGCGGCGTCCGCATCCACTATGTTATTGTAAGAGAGTTCTTTGCCGTGCAGTTGTTCTGCGGTGGCAAGAGATGCCTCATCGCAGCTGGGGTCTTTGTAAAAAGTCGCCTGCTGGTGTGAATTTTCCCCGTAGCGGAGAGGGGTGCCATCTGTGAAATTGAGTGTGAGGTCTGCCATATTTTTTTACCTAGAAAATGCTATTATAGCTTTTACAAGCCTGTCCGTTATTTCATCTCGCCCTTTTTCCGTGGCCAAAAATGCTCCATCGCTAGGGTGCGTTATAAAACCCAATTCAGCCAAAACCGCGGGCATATAAGCACCCACCAAAACCATAAATCCCGCTTGGCCCGCTCCTGTCTGCAATTTTCTCAGCGAACCGCCATCAAACGCTTCCACTAAATGCCCTGCGAGCAGTGCGCTTTTTTCGGCGTATAAAGCGAGCTGGTTATCCAAAATAATCCATTCAGCAGGGGAAATCTCGTCCTTGCCCTTTTTGCCAGACTCCAGCGCTATCGCTTGGTTTTCCCTGCGAGCTATAGCCTTATCTTCTTCTGTGCCGCCGGCGCGCAATATGTAAAATTTAAATCCTTCTGCTTTTTGCTGCATTTCTTTGCCCGCTATGGCGTTGCAATGCAGGCTTATGAATAAATCCCCACCCCAATCACTCGCCATTTTTGGGCGTTTCGCAAGTTCTATAAAGTCGTCTGTGTCCCTTGTCAGTTTAACCGTAAAACCCTTTTCTTCCAATTTCTTTTTCAATTTTAAACCAACAGCCAAAACCACATCTTTTTCTTTAAGTCCTTTAATGCCAACGGCACCGGGGTCTTTGCCACCATGCCCCGGATCTATGATTATTGTTTTTATTTTTCCACTGGGCTGAACGGATTGCATAGGCGGGTGCGGTGCAGCGGGTGCAGGAGCGGCAGCGGCAACCTGTTTTTTTCTGAGCAGTATTTGCAAAGTTTTTCCTTCGTCTTTTTTTATCAGCTCAACTTTCTCGCAGTTGTCTCTGAGCATTAAAGTTAATTGCGCACTTTGTTTGTCTTGAATAAAAATTATCCTGTTGAACAGAGCAGATTTTTTTGCTATATCTTGAAATATAGTGGTGTCTATGACGGCTCCGTTTAAACGCAATATATAATTGGGGTGCATATAGAACGATTCTGCGACAAATGGCTTTGAGAGTTTTAATTCCAAAACTTCGCCATTGTTCTTAGCTTCCAAATTCACGTTCCATATATCTTTCAATTCTTTTAACTCCCCTAAGGTTATTTTTGCAGAGGCGGAATCGTATTCAAGGGGTTTATTGAGCAAGCGTTCAAAAACCTGCAATGAAGATGGGAGTGGCAGCCAAAAAGAGCGTCTGTCGTTGATTTTGCTCTGCACGGGAGTTGGCAGTAAAAAAGTAGTATCTTTGGTGCTAACCCAAGCGCTGCCCAAAACCCACGAAGAATTTTCTATTTGCAAAATACCGGCTTCGCTTTGCCAAGTCATCGGCATTTTCAGCTTTTTCGCCAAATCCAAGCCATCCACAAAATGCACATCGTTTTTCTTTTCAATTTGCAAATTGGCAATGGTGTCTTGCGCAGCAGCGGATGCCAGCAACACAAGCAGAAATTTCAAAACAACGCCGAAACGCATTGGAAAGGAATATAGTAATTTTTTATAAAGCGCAGCACACCAACGCATACTCCATATTTTCTCCTGGCAAACGGTAATCCCAGATTTTTGCCTGTTTTAGCGAATTGTCTTTTTTTGCCTTTAATTCATCTATAATGCGCTTGGATTTTAAGGTCAAAAAACATCCGCCTTTTTTCAGCAGTTTTTTTGCACACTCAAAATCTTCCTGCAACCCGCCCACCGCTCTGCAAGAGACAATATCCATAGGCGGCAAAGATGCGGTCAATGTTCTCACATTGCCTTGAATTATCTCCAAGTTCTGCAAATTCAATTTTTGCTGAATCGCGTTTAAAAACTCGCAGCGTTTTTTTCTACATTCAATCGCAAAAAATTTTGTATGCGGAAAATAAAGGCAAAGAGGAACAACAGGGAATCCTGCGCCGGAACCTATGTCTGCCCAATGAGAGTGGAGAGTAGGAGACTTTGCAAATACTAGTGAGTCTGCGACGTGTCTTGTCAGTAATTTTTTCTCGTCATTTTTTGAAATTAGATTTGTGTTTTTGTTCGCTTCTAAAAGGAGTCCGCAAAATTCCATAATTTTATCCAAGAATTTTTCCGGCAATTCTAATCCGCGTTCCTTCGCAAAAGAGAGCAATAGGTTAATTTGTTCTTGCATGATGAGAGGATATGGAATGCAGGAATAAAATTTCGCTTAAAATTGCTTTTTTTAAAACTGCGAGAGACACGCTTTCATTTTCGCCGTGGGCATTTGCTTTTGGGTCTCCAATGCCTGTTAGCAAAACGGGCATACCTTTAAAAGCCTTGCTTATAGCGGCAACCATCGGTATAGATGCCCCGCAACCTGTAATCAACGGTTTTTTGCCATAACCTTCTTTTAAAGCATTGAGCATTTTTTTGAAAAAGATATGTTCGGTTTTCGTTTCCCAAGGAGTAGCCATTCCGCTCTCTGTTTTAATGGAGAGATTTAATCCCCAAGGGCAGGCATCTTTTATCTGTTTTTTTATCTGCTCCAAAACTTTTTTTATATCCATGCCGGGCGGGATTCTTATGCTAACCCTTGCCCAAGCCGAATTTTGTAAAACATTGCCAGCATTTTTTCTGCTTCCCGCTTCCATAGCGGTTACGGTTATGGTGGCATCCCGCCAAAGCGATTTTAAAATGTCTTTTTCCTTTACCAAAATTTGCGTTTTGTTCAGCAGAGAACCCTCTTTTTTCAATTCTTTGTAGCCATAACTTTTAGACATCTCCGTGAATGATTCCAAAATGTTTTTTGCAAGCGGCGGGGCTTTGGGCAGCTTTAACGAAGCCAGTATGTGCGAAAGTCCTTGCGCTACATCGGGAATTGGACCGCTCCAAGTTCCGCTGTGCAAAGGCTTTTCCATGGATTTAACCTCTATTTCCAAAGCTACCATTCCCCTTAGCGAACTGACAATCGCCGGGGTTACTTCGTTCCAGTTTGAGGAGTCGCAAATGATGGCAACCGAGCTTTTAAGGTTTTTACATTCTTTTAGCAGAGCGGTTATATTCGGGCTGCCACATTCCTCTTCGCCTTCAATCAAAAACTTTATAGCGGGGCAATCTTCGCCGAGCATTTTCTTTGCTATCAATGCCGCAGCCAAATGTACTACTATTGCGGCTTTATCGTCTGCCGTTCCTCTGCCGTATAATCTGCCATCCCTAACCTGCGGTTCAAAAGCCGGAGAAAGCCAAAGATTTTCCCGCATAGGTGGCTGAACATCGTAATGGGCGTAGAGCAGCACGGAAGGCAAATTCGGGTTTCCTTTTAGCTCCGCAAAAACAGCGGGGTTTGTCTGCTTCCCTAAAAAACGAACCTCATCAAAATTATTCTCTTTGAACAATTCAAAAACCGCATCCGCACATTTTTTTATATTGCTGGGATCAAAACCCTCAAAACTTATGGAAGGGATTTTTACCAAGTCTTCTAAAATTTTAACTTGGCTTTCAAAAATGGCATTCAACTCGGTTTCAATTTGCTTTTGCATAACGGGAAAGGTAGAAATTTTTTCTATCAACCCTTTATGCAACGCACGGCGAATATATCTCCGTTTAGTTTTTAGGAACTACAAAAATGGATAGAGCTTTTATCTGATTAGTACCACTACCATTAGTATTCAATGTTTGCCGAATGCCATTTTTCCAAAATACAGCTCCGTTATAATATCCTGCCACATATACATCGGTGCCAGAGACATATACAGAATTAGCAAGCTCATCAGTACTAGTACGATCAAAAGTCTGTGCAACGCCGTTTTTCCAAAGAGCAGTTTTTAGCAAGTTATCATATCTGTCATCTTTTACACCTCCTGCAACATATACATCAGTGCCTGAAACAAACACAGAGCGAGTAGTTGAATATTCTGTACTTAGTACTTGTGCAATACCATTTTTCCAAAGCGTGGCTCTCCTATTATTATCCGATCCTTCAAATCCCGCTACATACACATCAGTGCTGGATACATATACGGAATAAGCAATGGAATATTGAGTACTTAGTGTTTGTACAACGCCGTTTTTCCAAAGCGTGGCTACTCCATCTATCTCTCCTGCTACATATACATCAGTGCCGGATACATATACTGAAACAGCAGAGGAACTTACTGTGCTTAGTGTCTGTGCAGTGCCGTTTTTCCAAAGCGTAGCTTTCATATCGTTTATTCCTGCTACATACACATCAGTGCCTGAAACATATACAGAATAAGCGGATGACCCTCCTAGTGTCTGTGCTGTGCCGTTTTTCCAAAGCGTTGCCCCAGACAACAAGTCGTTTCCTGCTACATACACGTCAGAGCCTGAAACAAACACAGAGCGAGCTTCGGAAGTTTCTGTACTTAGTATCTGTTCAGTGTCATTTTTCCATAATGCAGCTACTATTTTGCTTGAAACTCGATCTGTTCCAGCAACATATACATCTGCGGTATTGTCAGCACCCACAGAGGAAGACGAAGCATCGCCACCGCTGCTTGACGAGTCACCGCCCGTTGCAGAACTGCTACTACCGTCATTTGCCACAGACGAGCTAGAACCGTCACCGCCGCCCGTTACGGAGCTGCTGCTACCGCCTCCATTGCTACCGTTGTCGCTAGACGAGGGCAAGCCGGGCAAAGGCTGAGGGCTGGGGTCATTGCCACCGTTATTGTCCGATGAGCAGGAAAGAGCGAATGTTAAGGCAAGCCCAAGGGCTGCCACTTTTGCAAATTTTGAGAGATTGCTTTTCATTGTTTTTTCTCCTTGTTGAAATCCTGTTAATCCTTTACGCAACGGACTGATTTTAAAAAATTCTTATTTTGGGAACTAGAATGCACATCAGTATATGAATAAGTCATAAAATAA
>JAITFO010000111.1 GCA_031281265.1 Candidatus Fibrimonadaceae bacterium | reverse complement strand
TATGAAACAGGTGATATAGAGAGAATAAAAGAAAAAGGTACTGATTTTAGTGATTTGCCCGTTGCAGTTCCTAGCCCTTTTGGGCGTTTATTTTTGGTTAAAACAGCATTCGAAAGAGTTACAGAGCAAATTAGGTGGGATCGCGAATTTAAAGAAGCAATGGAAAAAGATAGACATCTCAATAAAGAGTTGTATATACAACAAAAGCCCAAACCTGCAAACGATGAAGATTTAAGACTGGTAAGCAATACTTTAGACCTTGCAGAATTAGTATTTTGGCGGCATACGAATTTAAGCGAAACCACCATATTAGGTACAGATCTAAAGCAAGATGCCGAGACCATAGATAAAACGATAGGAAAACTGATAGGTGATGACGCCGCTACAAAAAATACCAAAAAAGAATTAGAAAAATTAAAAAATTTAATTGATACCATAAGTTTATACGCAAGTATGGATAATGCTGCTTTAAGCCTTAAAGATAATGCCGGCAATTTTAATATGCATTTGATTGAATATGAAGGTAGTGTTATAGGAGGAACTAGCTGGCAAACTTTATTTGTTCCTTCGGCTTGCGATAACTTTAATGGAATACATATAAATAGTGATAGAAAAACTGGTGAAGCTCCAAGAGGGTTAGAGCAAAGAAAGGATAAAGAATTTAAAGAATGGCTTAAGTATGTTGTTAGCGGCAGAACAGGTTCTGCTATTTTAAATTATGTAAACACTTTGAATATCAATGCGGGTAATAATGCTTATTCAGAAAAATTTTGCAATATAGAAGTACCGCAAATAACTGAAATATTTGAAGATTATTTAATTGTATTGCCTTATGAGACTAGTGATAATTTTATATGTGGCGCAAAAAACGGAAAAACATTTTTGCCTCCTATAAAAGATGGAACAGACATTGAATATGACAAAATTGAATATATTCCTTTCCCCGAAAAGAATGAGCCTACAATAATAACTGTAAAATATGGGGATAAAGAAAAAATCTATGGTAAAAAAGTTAAAGAAGGGCAAGGCAAAATATTAACCTGCCATTTTAATGTTGCCTTGTTCCCATTTATCAGTGGGGCAAGGGAATATAGAATTGCTTTGATTGAAGACACAGCAGTAGAAATGGAATCGACAGTATCCGTTTCTATTAAGGACGCAGCTAAATATGAACGCGAAAATACCAGCGTGCAAAAAATAACTCTGTATAAAAAAAATCAAGTAAAAGAAATAACTTTAGATGTGGATTATGATGGAAATAATTTTTGCGCGCAGTTGCCAATATGCCCTCCAAAAGGCTCAACTGCTATTGATGCGGGTTATACCTTTGCTGTTGATTTTGGCTCAACAAACACGAATATAGCGTATAAAATTAATAATAACGAGCCAAAACATAGTTTTGAATTAGATGGACATTTAGCAACCTTATTAAAATTTAAAGAAAGCACTCCTTTTTCAGAAGAAGTTCTTACCGAAAAGTTTATATCTCCAAAAATTAACGGAACATATTTCAGAACTTTATTGGCAGACACACCATCGCATAACGCAAACTCAAGTGAAGTTGATGTTTTGGGCAAATTTAATATTCCCTATGGTTATAGGGATATTTTAACGGAAGATAACATAAGCGATGATTTAAAATGGAGCTTAGGCAACCAAAAATATAAAGTATTTTTGGAACAAATTGCTTTTGAACTTCATGCCAAAGTTCTTTTGACCGGAGGGGTTTTAGAGAAAACTAAAATTATTTATACTTATCCCTTGAGTATGAGCAAAGAAGATAAAAATGAACTGGAACGTGAATGGTTAAAATTAGGAGAATTATATTTTGGCATAGAACCTCGTAATCTAGAAAGCAAAGCCGAATCCATTACTCCAATTAAATATCTGCACGCTCAAGGCGGCGGTCTAGTTTTGAAAAGAGACACTCCAATTCCTGTTCTCAGTATAGATATTGGAGGGGGCACAACAGATTGTTCTGTTATCACTAACAAAGATGGCAATAGCGCTTCCCTATTGTTTCCCCTGTCGTTTAGATTTGCCGGAAAAGATATTTTTGGCGGAGATAACAATACCTTAACAGAAAAATATGGAAAAGAATACATAGATAATAGATTAAAAGATAAAAAATATAAAAAAGTTTTAGAAAATATTATAAATAAAAAAAGAGATGTAAATTCTTATTTATTCTCGTTAGAAGATATTCTTGAGCGGGATAATAAATACAGCATCGTTTTACATAGAGATAAAAATGTTCGTATTGTTTTCTTATATTTTTTCTCCGCAATAATTTGGTTTTTGGCAAAAGCTTTAAAAGAAAATTTTTGGGCAAGAATTAGCAACTCAGCTACAGATAAAGCCGTTCCATTTCCATCAACTATTTATTTTACAGGAAATGGAGCTAGAATTTTGGATATTTTTGAAGAAGCGGATTTTAAAAACGGCATATATTCAAGGCCAAAAACTACTGCCCTAGCAAAATATATTTTTGAAAAAGTATATGGAAGAGAGATGAAAGAACAAGAAGTGACAGATTTTAAAATTGATTTTTACTCTCAAAATTCCAAAACGCTCACAAGTTTTGGCTGTTTTTCCGAGGCTGAAATATCTAATGTGGAAAAGGCAGAAGAGCTATTTATACCCGAAGGCCGCTTCCGCGAAAATAAAATTGACGATTTTAACAAAGTATTTTTGGATATAATGAAAACAGAAAAATTTGGCAATAACGATAAATTTTTATGGGAAGCCTTTGATATTGCAACAATGGCGGCTGACAATGGCATTGTAAAACATAAACTGATAGATGAGTTAGAAACTGTTATAGGTGAAACAGATATTGATGTAGCTGTCAGCAACCAAAAAACGCCTTTTGAAATTTTGCATTTAATTATACTGAGTCTTTTCAAAAGATTTGTAAATTGGCAACCATCTAAAAAAGGTCAATAAATTCTATGCCTGAACTATCAAGTTTTTTTTCTATTATTACGGCTATTGTTATAGTATTGTTTTTTCTTTGGTCAATGAAAAAAAACAAGGAATTGGACAAAAACATAGCGATTTTGAGGAATGAGATAGAAGATTTGAAAAGAAACCAATATAAGCAAAAACAAGATGTAAAAAATGAAGTGGAAAAATCAAAAGAAGAATCGAGTGAATTGCAAGTTAAAAAAGAAATTGAAGTTTCTGAACCAGAACCAAAATTACCTGAACCGCACAGAGAGGAGACTTTTTATTTAGGTATGCCAAATCCCAAAGGTTTTTTAAAGGAAGAATCCCAAAGAGCGGGTTATTTTACAGCTCAAGAATTAAGTACCAATAAAGCCTCTTTTGAATTTGTAAATGACCAAGCTAAATTAAATGTTATTTTTAAAAGTGATATGGAAGGTAAATTTTATACGGTAAAAAAAGGTATTGCTCTGCCCGGAAACGCCTTGGAGAAGCAGGTAAAAGGAGTTCTCCGCAAAAAAGGCGAGCTTTGGACAGTTCAAACACCTATAACAATTGAGTTGGGGAATTAGTTTGTGTTATTAATATTGATAATAATTGTTTTTATACTTCAGGCAATAGCCTTTTTTCTCGCATTAACTTGGGCAGTTTCTTTTGCGAGATTATTTCCACAAAAAGATATTTGGGAAGTGAGAAAAGAAAACCAGCACAAAGAAATTCTTTTAACTAAAAGATATGAAAGCGAAGAGTTAAAAAATATTTTAAATTATATAAATAATTACATAGCAAGTTGCGGTGGCACTGTGCCAGATTTTAATATTGTTAAAGATATTATAGAAAGACATGTAGATAATTTTGAAGAAAAAATTAACAGTTTTTTAACAGTTCCGTTGTTTTTAGGCTTAGTAGGTACTATAATCGGAATTATACTCGGTTTAGGAGATGTGGATATAGATAATGAAAAATTTGTGTATGAATTAACGGGGCATGTAAAATTTGCTATGATTGCTAGTTTAATAGGTTTAATATTAACCGTTATTAATTCTGCCATTATTTTTAATATGGCAAAAAACAAAATGGATTATAGAAGGAACATTTTTTATGATTTTTTGCACTCTCAAAAAGCTGAAAATTTATTTCCATCTGTTTCTGGAAATTTAGAAAATGTTTTGAGAAATATGCATCAAAATTTAGAGCAATTCAATCACGGCCTTAGCAGTAATTTAAATAGATTTGAGGAAGTTTTTAGCAATAACAAAGAATTGATAGATAGTAATAAGGAATTGATAGAGGCTTTGAAAAATTCTTCAGCTCTTAACAATATGAAAGAAATAGTGGGATATAATTCAAAGGTTTCTGAGGAATTGAACGCTACTTTTAAAAATCTGGATGAATTTAATAAATATGTATATATAATAAATGAGCTAGTAAAAAAATTGGGCAGTTTTGAGCCTATAACAGAAGGAACTGTGAGTTTGGCGAAAGCAGCCAACAATTTAAATGCATTAGCAGAGAATATAAATAAAAATGTCATAGAAAATACCAGTTTGGTGAACTTCTTAAATAAACATTTAGAATCCATAGAAAAACTATCCGATGATGCTAAAATATCTGTTGAAAAAGCCAATACCGAAATATCTTCAATGTTAGCCAAACAGCATACTGATTTAGCTAGCTCCTTGCAAGGCCTAACTGACAACATAAAATTCTTTGATAAAATTGTAAAAGAATCTTTAGATGAAAAATTAGCACCAGTCTCTAGCAGAATGCAAGCCACTTTTGAAGGTTTAGAACAGATAACAAAGAACTTTGAAACTATCGTCAAAAAAGCTTTGGAAAGTGAAATGGAGGGATATGCGGCACAAGTGGCACAACCTATAAAAGATTCATTTAAAAGCATTTTAGAATTTACCAAGCAGTTAGAGGAAAATATAAATGAGACCGAGGTTAAAGAATGGGTAAATGCTAAATTGGAAAATTGGGGAAAGGAAGTGGAAGAAAAATTAAAAAACGTTATAATGAATGCTTCTCAAAGCAACATTCAAAATAGCACCTTGCAGAATTCTGATTTGGAAAAATATGTAAAAGAACTTACTGATATAAAAAATAATGTAAAACCTCGTTCTCTTTGGCGTTTAATTTTTTTCAAATGAAAAAACGTAAAACAGATTTTTTTTGGCCTAGTTATTCCGATTTAATGACTAGTTTATTTTTTATTATGCTGGTACTTTTTGTATTTGCCGATATAAAGAATAAAAGAACGAATAAAGAATTGGAACTCGCAAAAAAAGTGACAGAAGAACAATTAGCAAAAATTAAAGAGATGAAAGAATCTGTGGAAAAAATTGATTCAACATATTTTAGATACGATTCTATAAATAAAAGATTTTCTTTGAAACAAAAGATAAATTTCCCTGAAAATAAGTCTGATATAAATAACAATGATACCGCATATCTTTTGGCGGTTGGAAGGGAGTTGCAAAGTACGCTGGATTCTTTAAAGCAAAAGAATGAATTAAATGCAACTTATGTATTGATACTTGAAGGAATGGCTTCTAAAGATAAAAAGGCTTCTGATGATTTTAACTATGATTTGAGTTATAAGAGAGCACTTGCTGTTAGAAATTTATGGGATGAGAGAAAAATATATTTTGACACTTCTTATATAGATGTTCAAATTGCAGGTTCTGGCATAGGCGGTATAGGCAGGAGCGAGAAAGAAGAAACAAATCAACAGATATTAATACACATAATCCCAAAAATAGGCGAAATAAAATAAAATTTATAGAGAGATTTATCTCAGCATTTTATACGCCGCTTCTGCCTGCAAACTATCTCCCTGATTGTAGAAAGCATGGCCAACGTTTTCTATGCCTATTCGCGCCGCAGAATTCCCCGACTTCATCGCTTTTTGATAATGCGCCAAAGCCTCGGCATATCTCTTTTGCTTAAAGTAAATTTCCGCTAAATTCATTTCAAGTTCCCTAAGCCCATTCCCGGCATCAATGCCTTGTTCCAAAGTCCAAATAGCCATCCACGGGGAATTTGCTTTTTCGTAAAGCTCGGCTAAGTATATGCGGGCATTAAAATTCTTGCTATCCAGATATAAACCGTTTTCCATGGAACGGATAGCCGCTTTAAGCGAATCCCTTTGCAAATAATAATAAGACATGGTGTAATACAAATCCGGCGAAACGTTAACGCTCTTCTGCAAAGCTTTTTGCAGAATTTCAGTAGCTAATTGAAAATCACCCGTTTGGCGCGCACATTCCGCAAGCCCAAACCACGCCTCCAGCCTATCTGGATTTTCATTTAAGGTCTGCTCAAAATATTGCTCCGCTAAAACAAATGATTTTAAATTCAAATACGCAGAAGCCAAAGCGTAGCTCAAATGCTCACTCTTTTCGCCTAGCTCCAAAGCCCTGCTGTAATATACAACCGCTTGCCCGTAATCCTTGTAAGAATAGGAAATATCGCCTAAAAGCACCCAGGGTTTTGCAAAATTTGGTGCGAGTTCTGCTGCCCTTTTATAAGCGACTATCGCCACACTGTTCTGCTCCAAACGCACAAGGGTATTCCCCAAATTGAACCAAGCATAAGGTTCAAGCTGCCCGTGCTTTATAGCAGCCCTATAAACAGGAATCGCCTCCGCATATTTGCCCGCATCATAGAGCTTATTGGCCTTTTTAAAAAAATCCTCTGCCCCATAAGAAAGAGAAAAAAGAGCAGCAAATAAAAAAACAACGAACATTATTTATGCCTTTCGTAGTCATCGTCCATGCGAATAATATCATCTTCGCCGGTATATTCACCAACCTGTATCTCAACAATTACCAAAGGCAATTTGCCTTCGTTTTGCAAGCGATGATTTGTGCCAGAAGGGATGTAGGTGGATTCATTTGGGCGCACAAAAAAGGTTTGAGTACCAATAGTGGCAGTTGCCATTCCGCTAACAACAACCCAATGCTCTGAACGGTGTATGTGCTTTTGCAGAGAAAGGCGCGCTCCGGGATTTACAGAGATACATTTAACTTTAAAACGGAATCCCTCATCCAGCACCGTATATGTTCCCCACGGGCGAATCACAGTTTGCGGGGTATGCAGTAAATCCGAATGTTTCCCTTTTAAATTTTCAACCAGTTTTTTCACCTTTTGGCTGCTTGCAAGCGGAGCGACTAACAGTGCATCCGCTGTGTCCACAACCATCATGTTTTCCAAGTCTATAGTTGCTATTTGCTTATTGGAACTCATCACCAAATTATTTTTTGAATCTATGGGTATATGAAATTTATCCTCGGTGTTTCCATTTATATCGTGCGGGAGTTCTTTGTAAAGGCTTTCAAAGCTACCCAAATCCGACCATCCAATTGAACAAGGAACTACGCTGACTTTTTTGGATTTTTCCATAACGGCGTAGTCTATGGAATCTGCGGGAATTTCTGCCATGTCTTCGTGGTGAACTCGAACAAGCGAACTCTCCATCTCAGCTTTTTTGCGCGCTTCTTTGCAAGCCAAAAGCATATCTGGCGCAAACTCATTCAATTCAGATAAAAACACACCTGCCTTAAAACAGAATATGCCGCTGTTCCAATAAAAATTCCCGCTCGCGATGTAATTTTTGGCTGTTTCCAAATCCGGCTTTTCAACAAATCTTTTAACCTTATCGCCATCCGCTTCTATATAACCATAGCCAGTCTCCGGGCCTGTTGGCTTTAAACCAAATGTCACAAGATTGCCCAAATTTGCAAGCTCGGCCGCACGCTTCACCGCTTTGGAATAACTATCCGTATCCTTAATCAAATGGTCACTTGGAGAAACCAAAACTATTTCGTCTTCGGGTAATCCCAAGCAAGCCAGAGCAATGGCAGGAGCGGTGTTTCTGCCTACGGGTTCCAATATAAAAGATGTTTTATTTGCACCTATCTGCTGCAGTTGTTCCCTTGCCAAAAAATATTGTTCCGCATTGCTCACAATGTGTTGTTCCAAGCAAAACTCGCCATTCACAAGCACAATACGCTGAAACAGCGAATGCTCGCCAAAAAATTTGACAAATTGCTTGGGCAAAAGTGTCCGGCTTATGGGCCAAAGCCGTGTGCCAGCACCACCGCAGAGGATTAAGTTTACCATTTAACGCCTGCTTTTAGCTGTCTTTTTAGTCGTCTTTTTTGCAACGCTTTTTTTCGCAGGAGTTGCCTTCTTCTTAGGTGTTGCAGTGTGAGCCGGGCTGATATTATTTCGCATCGCTTTCACCGCAGATTTAGCTGCCGCAATACGAGCAACTGGCACTCTGAACGGAGAACAGCTAACATAGCTGAGTCCCAAACCATTGCAGAATTCTATGGAAGCAGGGTCTCCGCCGTGTTCTCCGCAAATCCCCAGTTTGATGTCTGGGCGAGTTCTGCGGCCATATTGAACGGCTACTTCCATTAGCTTGCCCACGCCAATTTGGTCAAGGGTGGCAAAGGGATTGCTTTTAACAATGCCTGCTTCTTTTTCATAAAATGGCAAGAAATGCCCAGCATCATCTCGGCTCATGCCTAGAGTAGTTTGGGTTAAGTCGTTTGTTCCAAAAGAGAAGAATTGTGCGTGTTTAGCTATTTGCTCTGCCGTGATTGCAGCTCGCGGAACTTCAATCATCGTTCCAACTTTGTATTCCAGCGTACGCTTGGCAGCGGCAAATTCCTCTTTGGCTACCCTATTAACAAGTTCAAGCTGCAATTCAAGCTCACGCTCAAAACCCACAAGTGGAATCATAATTTCCGGTTTTGGAGATTTTTTGTTTTTTGCAGCAACAGCCAAAGCAGCACGGAACAGAGCACGGCTCTGCATTTCCGAAATTTCTGGATACACAATACCCAAGCGGCAACCTCTGTGCCCCAGCATCGGGTTGGATTCGTGAAGCGAATGAACCGTTTGCGAAACCCTTTCAAAAGGCACATCCAGTTTGCGCGATAGTTCATCTATCTGGTCTTTGTTCTGCGGCAAAAACTCGTGCAAAGGCGGGTCTAAATAACGCACTGTAACAGGTCTCTCCCCCATCGCGTTGAACAAGCCTTCAAAGTCCGCTTGCTGAATGGGCAAAAGTTTTTCCAATGCTTCTTTAAAATGCATTATGGGAATGTGATATTCGTTTTCCAGCAAAACCGCATCGCTTGGCCTCTGCGCCAGCTTGGATTTATATTCCGCGTATTCCGCCGCAAAAATTATCATTTCGCGTACATGGTCAATGCGGTCGCCTTTAAAGAACATGTGTTCCGTGCGGCAAAGACCAATGCCTTCCGCTCCAAATGCTACCGCATTTATAGCCTGCTCCGGCTGGTCTGCATTTGTGCGAATGCCAAGTTTGCGATATTTGTCTGCTAATTTCATAACAAAATCGTAGTCTGTGAATAACTCAGAATCTTTGGGAGCCAAAGTTTTATCTATAAGCACTTGAATTAACTCGGATGGAGCGGTGTCTATTCTGCCGCTCAAAACCTCGCCAGTGGAACCATTTATAGATATGAATTCCCCTTCTTTAATAGATTTATCACCGCAGGTTAAAATGCCGGTGTTATAGTTGATGTCTATATCCGAGGCTCCCACAACGCAAACTTTGCCCATTTGCCTTGCAACCACAGCCGCGTGGCTAGACACGCCGCCTTTTGCGGTCACTATGCCTTTTGCGGCGAGCATTCCGCGCAAATCTTCGGGACTGGTTTCTACGCGAGCTAAGACCACAGGCCCGTGAGTTGCCCAGCGTTCCGCTTTTTCTGCGGTAAAAGCAAGAGTTCCGGTAGCAGCTCCGGGGCCCGCTGGCAAACCCTTTGTGAGCAAAAGATTTGAGTTAATCGCTTTTTGGTAAGACTCTTTATGAAACACAGGTGCGAGCAACTGTTCTATGGCTTCCGGGTCTGCGCTTTCTATTGCGTGTTCTTGTGTCATCAGTTTTTGGTTCACCATTTCGCGGGCAATTTTCACATAAGCCCTCGCCGTGCGTTTGCCATTGCGAGTTTGAAGCATATACAACTTAGCGTTTTCTATTGTGAATTCAAAATCCTGCATATCGCCAAATTCTTTTTCAAGATGTTTGCGAACTTCGCAAAGTTCTTTGTAGCAATGCTCCAAATGCGGAGTGGTTGCCATTGCGGAAATTTTAAGCGGAGTGCGAATGCCAGCCACCACATCTTCACCTTGGGCATTCACCAAAAATTCTCCGTAGAATTCGTTTTCGCCGGTGGCAGGGTTGCGGGTAAAGGCTACTCCAGTGCCGGAGCTATCACCCATATTGCCAAATACCATAGACTGAACATTAACTGCGGTTCCCCATTCTTCGGGAATTTTGTATTTACGGCGATATAGAATAGCACGATCGTTCATCCAGCTTGCAAACACGGCTCCTATTGCACCTTCCAGTTGCTTGTAAGGGTCGCTCGGGAAAGGTTTTCCTGTTTTTTCCAAAACAAGTTTTTTGAATTTCTCAATTATGGATTTTAAATCCTCTTCTGGAAGCTGGTTATCGTGCTTTACTCCTCTTTTGTTGCGAGCGTCCTCAATTATAACCTCAAAAGGGTCGTGTTGATTTTCATTTGCTCGTTCAATTTGCAAAACAACGCCGGAATACATCTGAATAAAGCGGCGGTAAGAATCGTAGGCAAATCTGCCGTTATTGCTCTTTGCCTTTAGCACTTCCACGGTTGTGTCGTTCAAACCCAAGTTCAAAATTGTATCCATCATCCCAGGCATGGACTCCCTTGCACCGGAGCGAACAGCCACCAGCAATGGATTCTTATGACCGCCAAATTGCTTTCCGGTTTGCTTTTCTATTGCAGCTACGGCTTTTTTAACCTCTTCGTTCAAGCCTGCGGGCATTTTGCGTTTATTTGCGTAATATTCGGTGCAAACTTCTGTTGTTATTGTGAAACCTGGGGGAACATTAAAACCCCTCTTTGCCATCTCTGCCAAGCCCGCGCCCTTGCCACCCAGCAAATTGCGTTGCCCCCCATTGCCCTCTGTTATGCCTTTGCCGAAGAGATAAACTCTTTTTGCCATAAAAACTCCCTGAAAAACACTATCCTTCTTCGTTATACTCCAATACGGTTTCTATATACTCATCCGTTTGGTCTGGTTTTGAATCAAAATGATCTATAAGTATTTTGGCGTGTTCCTCTTTGAATATCACGCGCAACGGGCGTGCGGCACGGCTGGAATAGCCCCATTCGCGTAAAATTTCATCTGTTAAAACAAATGAATCTTCAAAAGAGACAAAACGCATTTCGCCCCAGGTTGCCATACAAGCATCCAAGGTTAAAAATGTTGGATTTTGGTCATTTAAATGCTGCTGCAAGTGCAAGCTCCTAACATCTTTTATCTTGTCTATCCGTTGATAGCCTATTATTAAGTATTTGTTTTTAAAATCCATATTTGAACCCTCATAGCGGGTTCCGAAAAAAAGATAGCGTACCTTGCTTTTTATGGCTTTATTCAGGTCTTTGGTGTTGGTATAGGAGAAAAGACCCACAGTTCCGGTCTCATAGTTTGGGTCTTTGAAAACCCCGTTTCCATTATCGTTCAATTCGTCTCTAACAGGGACTATGGAATTATGGCTAGTCTCTATATATATGATTGCGCCACCGAGCTTGCCCCTGTAGTCTTGCCAACCATCAAAATTAATCTGAGTACGAATTGTCATTGCTTGAATATAGTAAATTCACCTGTCTGAACCCCGATTCGCCCGATTCACCGATTTTCCCGAAAATTCCCCTCTGAGGAAGGGTGTTTAAAGGGCGGGAAAGGACTTTTTTTGGCAAAATTCACTTTTTTGAATTTTTTTTGCCCTGACAAGCGTCTAAGTATAGAGAAACAAAAAAATGGAGGTTTCTATGAAAAGAGAAAGGGTTAAACCTTGCAGTGGTGGCAATAAGTATGCCTGTCATTTGATAAAGCATTTACAGATGGGCTTTTTAATAATTGCAGGCAATAATTTTGTATTTTTAAAGGAGGTTCCAATATGGAAAGCATTTTGAGCCTTATAGTTAACGCAGAAAATATGCGAGTGCTAGTGATACTAGCATTCGTCTGTTGCGGTTATGTGCTTATGAGAAGCCAAATGAAGGAATTTGGGTATTCCATAAACAAGCGAATAGATGGAGTTGAAGTTTCCATAAAGGAGCTGAAATACAACGATTTGGCTGCTATAAATAGGCGTATAGACGACTTGAAGGGCAACGACTTTGCCGCTATAAATAGACGTATAGACGACTTGAAGAGCAACGACTTTGCCGCTATAAATAGGCGTATAGACGACTTGAAGGGCAACGACTTTGCTGCTATAAATAGGCGTATAGACGACTTGAAGAGCAACGACTTTGCCGCTATAAATAGACGTATAGACGACTTGAAGAGCAACGACTTTGCTGCTATAAATAGACGTATAGACGACTTAAAGAACAACGACTTCGCTCATCTGAACAGTACCATTGAAGCATTGACTTACGCTTTAGAGAAGAACGGAGCTTTACAAAAGGAAGACAAAGAGTACGTGGATGGGAGGTTAGCACCCGTATGCCCGGTGGGGGGGGGGGGGGGGGGGGGGGGGGGGGGGGGGGGGGGGGGGGGG
>JAITFO010000068.1 GCA_031281265.1 Candidatus Fibrimonadaceae bacterium | reverse complement strand
ACTAAATTTTATCCGTGTTTTTAAACGTCGTTTGGATTTTATTCTTTGCGGGCGCATTTATAGCCTGCCTTATTCAATGTTTTTTTTTTTGGCAACAGCGGAATTTTCAACGAGGTTATGCAGAGCGTTTTTAGCATGTCTAAAACAGCTTTTGAAATTGCCATCGGCTTAACTGGAATTCTGGCTTTTTGGCTTGGGATAATGAAAATAGGAGAGAAGGCTGGTGCGGTTCAAATGCTCGCAAAATTGGTTTCCCCTTTGATGAAACGGCTTTTCCCAAGTGTCCCGGCAAACCATCCCGCAATGGGCAGTATGCTTATGAACATAAGCGCAAATATGCTCGGGCTGGATAACGCCGCCACTCCTTTGGGTTTAAAAGCCATGAAGGAATTGCAGGATATAAATCCGAATAAAGATACAGCAAGCGATGCCCAGATTTTGTTTTTGGTTTTGAACGCGAGCGGCTTAACGCTCATTCCAGTTAGCATAATGACTTACAGGGCAAAGCTAGGAGCGGCAAACCCCGCCGATATTTTTCTGCCTATTTTATTCGCGACGTTTTTCAGCACCGTGGCTGGGATTTTGGTCACTTCCTTTTTTCAAAAAATTGAAATAAAAAATATGGTTTTCATATCTTGGTTTGTTGGTCTCTGCGCGGCGGTGTTCGGGACTCTTTGGTATTTTTCCACACTCTCGGCAGAAGCGATGGGTGTTGCCAGCGCGTTTTTGGGCGGCATAGTTTTATTTGCCATTGTTATATTCTTTTTGGTTTTAGCCGCTGTTAAAAAAGTTATGCCTTTTGATGCTTTTGTTGAGGGCGCAAAAGATGGTTTTTCAACTGCCGTTACGGTTATACCTTATTTGATAGCCATTTTAGCGGGCATAGCAGCTTTCCGGGCAAGCGGTGCTATGGATATTTTGATGAGCGGGGTTGTGGTAGCTTTTGACCTTTTTGGCATTCCCGCAGACATTGTGCCTAGCTTGCCAACCGCGATTATGAAACCCCTTTCCGGTAGCGGAGCGCGTGGCATGATGGTTGATGCCATGCAGCAATACGGGGCGGATAGTTTTGCGGGTCGTTTAAGTTGTATGTTCCAAGGCACAACGGATACAACTTTTTACATCATAGCGGTTTATTTTGGTTCCGTTGCAATCCGCAAAACAAGGCATGCGGTTTTTTGCGGCCTCGCTGCGGATTTAGCCGGTGTTATCGCGGCTATATCCATAGCTTATATATTCTTCCCGCCAGTGGGTTAGCGTGAATAAAAAGTTTAGCTTATGTGCTAAACTTTTCTATATTTATCTAAAAGTTTAGCTTATGGGCAAAATATGGAAAATGATGTTATACAGAGAAAAAGGTATTCCGATAAAATAAAACCTTTTATCGGGAAGCAGGTAATAAAAGTACTCACTGGTCAGAGACGAGTGGGCAAGAGTTATGTTTTAAAGCAAATAATAAAGCAGATAAAACGACTCGATAAAAATGCAAATATAATTTATATTGACAAGGAGGATTTATTATTTGACTTTATAAAAACCGCAGAAGATTTGAATAAATACATAAAAAGCAGAACAACTGATAAAAGCAAAAATTATGTATTTATAGACGAAATCCAAGAGATAAATAAGTTTGAAAAGGCAATGCGCAGCTTGCTCAAAAATCCCGTATACGATTTATATTGCACTGGGAGCAATGCAAATTTCTTATCTAGCGAACTTTCCACTTTTTTAAGCGGCAGGTATATAGAAATTCCCGTGCATAGCTTGTCGTTTATGGAATTTTGCGAATTTCACAATTTGCAAAGCGATAAAAACACCCTTTTTAAATATCTTAAATTTGGCGGTATGCCTTATTTGAGGCATTTGGAATTGGAAGATGAAATAGTTTATCAATATTTAAAGGGAGTTTACAGCACGGTTATATATAAGGATGTTATTGCAAAAAATAAAATTCGCAATACTGCGTTTTTGGAAAATTTGGTTCTGTTTTTGGCAGATAATACGGGACAATTATTTTCTGCGAAAAAAATAAGCGATTATCTAAAATCCCAAAAAGTGAGCATAGCCACTTCGCAGGTTATAGATTATTTGAATAAATTAGCCAATGCTTTTTTTATACACAGGGTTAAACGAGAATCCATAGTTGGCAAAAAAGTATTTGAAATAGGCGAGAAATTTTATTTTGAGGATATTGGTCTAAGAAATGCAATTTTTGAATACAAGCAAACAGACACCCACAAAATAATGGAAAATGCCGTGTATAATCATTTGCTTTACTGCGGTTATGAAGTTTCTATAGGCTGCGATGGCGATAGAGAAATTGATTTTGTGGCGAGGAAAAGTGGTGAAAAGATATATGTGCAAGTTTGCTATTTGTTGCACGATAACAAAACCATAGAACGTGAGTTTGGCAATTTGGAGAGGATAAAGGATAATTACCCGAAATTCGTTGTGTCTATGGATGAATTTTCGGGTAATTCAAGAAATGGTATAAAGCATTTTCACTTGCTGAAGTTTTTGGGAGTTCATTCCCAAATTTAAGTCAAATTGAATAAAGGCAAGGTTATTGTGCTTTACGGACCTAGGCAAGTTGGAAAAACCATTTTGGCAAAGGCTATTTCAACTGCGAACTTGTTCCTTTTGAATTTAAGTACAACTCCAAGGAATTTGCCCGTGGGGCAAATTCCTTTGTTGAAAGCTATAAGTCAAAAGATATTCGGGTTGTGAATAAGAATAATGTGTTTGAGTGGCTGGCGGCGTTGATGCAGAAAATTGGAGCCTTTGGGGGAAGCTTTCCCTACACATCAGTAGAATTTTTTGTATATTTATTGGTAGAGGCTTCCAAGGTCTCTACGGCAACAACCGGAATCTGCCCTTGGTTGCCTTCTTTTACGTCTTGCAAAATCTTATTCAGTCTATCGTATTTAGTGTCGCTCGTTTCGTTCTTTGCTTTTGCAAACATTTCTTCTGGCGTTCCTTTGAATACATTCTGGTCGTAGTAAATTTCCGCTAAGGGTTATTTTGTCGCCCGTGTTAAGATTTGTATAAACTTTCCGTAGATTGCCAAGTATAAAATCTTTTATTGACTTCACATTATTCAACTCATACTTCCCTTTATATGCCTCGCCAGCAAGCTCTATTTCGCCTGTGTGTATAATACGGTCTATGCGTTCTTTAAGAGTCACGTTTTTTTCTCCACTACCTATTAGACGAATGTCGGGCGGAAAAAAATTTAAACTTGCGCATTTTGCAAACAAGTGTTGACGTTTTTGAGAATATTTTTTCTAAATTCCCCATAATGCCTATAATAATCCTTATGCTCACTTTAATTGTGCCTGTGTTTGCAGCAGAAGCAGATTCCCTACTCAAATGCTCCGCTGGTTATTTTGGGAAAAATGCCGAGATTAAGTTCAACTTTCAAATGTATACTAGAGTGGCAAGCACAGGCGAGGAAATTCAAAAAAACGGAACCCTGCTCACCGCAAACAAAAATCGCTTTGCCCTGACAATGCCGGACTTGCAAGTCTTAAGCGATGGTGTGAGCCTGTGGCAATACAACCCCCTGCAAAAACAAGTACTTGTAAAGCTGGTATCCGATTTGGAAAATAAATTGCAACCCAGCGAAATTCTCTTCCGCTACTTAAACACAAAAGCTGTTAGCGCAAAAAAAGAAGTGTGGAAAACTAAAAGCGTGAACGCTGTTAGCTTAAACCCCGATAAATACAAAGACCAGTTCAAATCGATGGAAGTGTGGCTTTCCCCAGCGGATTGTTCCCCTGTTCGTTTGCACACAATAGATAACTTTGGCAACGACACGTGGTACTCCATTGAAAATTTGAGCAAGGGAAAATTTGCGGACAAAGAATTTAAATTCAGTTTGCCAGCTGGCGTGGACGAGATAGACATGAGGTGAGAATGGAAGGCAATGTGGAATGGCTAAAAAATAACCCGTACCCAGGCAGAGGGATAATCATGGGCTTGGGACCAAACGGCGAGCAAGTTCAAATATACTGGCTAATGGGTAGAAGCGAAAACAGCAAGAACAGAATTTTTGTTCAAAATGCAGACGGCTCCGTTAGCACAAAAGCCTTTGACGAAAAAAAACTCACAGACCCAAGCCTAATAATCTACAACCCGCTGAGAATCGCAAACGGCGTGCAGATAATAAGCAACGGCGACCAAACCGATACCATAGCGGAATTTTTGGCAAAAGGCAAAAGCGTGGAAGATGCTCTAAAAACCAGAACCTACGAACCCGATGCCCCGAACTACACCCCGAGAATATCCGGCGTCTTTTACCCAAACGGCTCCTACGCTCTTTCTATCCTCAAAGCGAATGGCAAAGAAAACCCAAAGCGCGAATCCATTTTTATAGAAAAAGAAGTTGGCGTAGCAAACACGGGCGAAATGCTCACCACCTACGAAGGCAACTCAGACCCTTTGCCATCGTTCATAGGGCTGCCACGTCTTATGCCCATAAAAAGCACTGCGCAAGAGAACTTGGATTTTTATTGGGATATGCTGAACCCCAAATACAGGATTTCTATTTTAGTGAATTGGCAGAATTCAGTTATAATTAGGAATGTAAACTTATGAATATGGAAGAAGCAGTTGAGTGCTTGAGCGAGATAGCAAAGAAAAGCGGCGCAGAGCAATTTGATATTTTGGCAGGGAACAACGAGAGTCGTGGAATTTCCGTTTTCAACGGAGCGTTGCAAAATACAGAAATATCAAACTCAGGTGGGATAGGCATTAGAATTTTCAAAGAACAAAAACCGGGCTATGCCTCAACGGAAAAATTCTCAAAAGAGTCCCTATCCCAAACCCTAGCAGATGCTCTTTCCAACTGCGAGTATTCAGAACCCATAAAAGCGGAATTGCCAGAACCTGTAACAATAAACGAGACTTTGCCAATCTACAACCCAGAATTGGAAAACATAGATATAAACCATCTGCTGAACACCTGCTTGGATATTGAAAAACAAATTTTAGCAGCGAGTGAAATAAAAAACGTCCCCGACTTAGGTGCGGAGATTTCCTCTTCCACAACAATTTTTGCAAACAGCAAGGGTATTTTTTTCAAAGACAAAAGAAATAACTTTGGCATAGGCGCTGGAGCGGTTGCAGAGCGAAACGGCGTTGTTAAAATGGGTTGGTATGGTAGAGGCGGCAGGGATTTTGGCATAGTGTCCACGGAGCAGATATCAAAGGAAGTCATCAACAGAGCCAAAGAGCTTTTGTCGCCCAGAGCGTTTGAAGGCGGCAAAATACCCGTGGTTCTGTCAAAGAGAATTTCCGCAAGCATTTTATCCATATATCTATCTTCCTTTTATGCGGATAATGCGCAAAAAGGTTTGTCCAAATTGGTCAACCGTCTGGGCGAAAAAATTGCGAGCGAAAAATTTTCCCTCTCCAGCGAACCCCTTAGACCCGATTTATCCGGCTCCGAGCTAATGGATAGCGAAGGTATGCAGACAGCCGCTTTGGAAGTTGTTGCACAAGGGGAGTTCAAGAGTTTTTTGTACAATATGGAATCTGCGGCAAAGGAGAATCGCAAAAGCACAGGGCATGGCACAAGGGGATTTTCTGGGAAGGCGGGCACGAGTTTCATAAATGCCGTTGTTCCGCTCGGCGAATTGCATAGCAAGGAAATTTTGGCATTATTTCCCAAATGTCTGTTTATAACCCATTTGGAAGGTAGCTCCGGGTGCCATCCTGTAAGCGGTGAAATAAGCATAGGGGCGCAGGGTTTTTGGTGCGAAAACGGGGTTCCCCTATATGCCACGGATAATTTGACCATTTCCGCGAATTTTTTTGATTTGCTCAAAAACATAGTTGGAATAGGCAACAAATATAATGATTCCTTTTCCCACGTAAAGGTTCCAAGCCTTGCCATAAGCGAAATGTCGGTTTCTATTTAATTACTATATTATTGCTAATGCGTTTACTTATATCCAAATGCCTCTTTCTGATAGTTGTGCTTAATGTTATGGCTACTGCGGCATCAGACAGTATGATTACATTTGATGAATTTGCCAAATCTATCAGGCAGTCTGTTGATAAGAATTATTCCATAGAATTTATCTTTGTGTTTTTGACAATCATAATTGTATTGGTTGTTTCTGTAGTGCTTTTTGAGATCCACCGCCTAAATAAATTCCGGCAAGAGTTTATGTCGCTAGCTTGGGGAAAATTTGACAGCCACGCGAGGTCTTTAAAATTAAACAGGGAGAATGTATATATCTTAAAGGAGATAGTTCAAGAGGTTGGTTTGCAAGACCCAAATTCAATAATGAAATCGCCAAATGTATTTGAAAAAACACTTGAAAAATTTTACGTGAGCAGAAAAATTGAAAATATAGAAGACAAAAAACTTACAAGCATAAGGAATTTAAGACGGGCACTCGGTTTTTTGCCTTTGTCAAAAGAAATAGCTTTTATATCCACAAGGCAATTTGACCACGGCGAAAAATGCTTGGTGCAAATTCCAGAGAGCGGCCCTACCACTAACAAAGGAATGAGCACGGTACTCTTTACAAAAGAAAAAAATTGGTCAATAGACCGCTTAGAAGGCCCTAAAGTACCGGATGGTACTTGGATACGCATGAACTTAACCAGACCAGGCGATGCGGAATATTCTTTTAGAGTACAGGTACTGAAAGATACAGGCGAGGAGCTTCTTTTAAGCCACGCGGAAAAGTTGAACCGCGCGCAGCAAAGGAATTGGGTGCGCATAGATGTAAGCATTCCCGTTGATGTGATTTATAAGCCTTCAGAAGATGTTGTAGGGGATGTTTTCTCAGGGAAATTAATAGACATGTCCGGTGGTGGCTTTGGCATGGCTCTCCCCACTAAGCTCAAAGTAGGAGACATGCTCAAGTTGAGTTTTGAGCTTCCTGGGCACGGCCCAATCAACGATTTGCCCGTAAAAGTGGTGAGAGTGGCGGGGCAATACAACAACAATCCGGCAGAAACCGTACATAGCGTTGCTTTTGAAGGCGATGTCCATCTGGTTCAAGAGCAAATAATACAATATGTTTTTGAAAAACAGAGACAAGACATCCTAACAAGGCAGATCTGATGATATATGAAGTGACTTATTTAATCCTGCCGTTTTTAATGGTTTTTCCAGCTACCGTAGCATTTATCAAATGGAGAAACGTTTCTTTTAAGGGTAAACTGCCAGCTTTTGAATTTTTTGCTTTTTTCGCATATTTCCTTTTTAATTTTTCTTTTACATACATGCATTCATCTTACAGCTACGTGTTCAAAGTTATAGATCCTTTTTTCCTTTTGTTTTTAATACAAAAAGATGTATCCTATTCAATTAGCAAAAGGAGACAAGCAAAGCTTTTGATTTTATTATATGTAAATACATTTTTACACTTTTTCACGCATATATTCTGGCAAGAAATTTACGGTTATGAATTATTGAATTTATGCACGTTGCTGTTTTCCGCTTATGTCGCGTATGGCATTGGCAAGGTATATTACAAAACAGCTTATATCCCGCAGATTTCGAGATTCTTACTCATATTATTTATAATGCCGTGTCTTTTATTTGATGCTTATATTTTTAGGCTTCCCTTTATTTTGCTGATTTTTTATATATGCTTGGAAAGGAGGCAACACGAGTTGCTAGACTACAGCGTTAAAACAAAGAATCTTTTGGTTGAGCAAACCAGATTTGAAAACATGATGGGAGATATTTCCAATTCTATTAAGGATTTTTCTGATAAAAGAGATGCCGCAACATCTTATTTGGACAATTTGTGCCGCTTTTTGTCTGCTGGTGGGGCTGCTATTTATGAGTGGAACAGTGATAAAAAATATTTTTCTTGCGTAGCTGTTTCCGGCCTTTATTTCCCCTTGGGAATAGGCAGTGAAAAATTATTCACAAGGGTGGATTTGCTACGAGAGATGACTTTTAAACAGCATATACGAGATGAGAGGTCTCTAATTTGGAAATGCGGGCACAACGATAGAAACGGCATATTTTTAAATCACTCCTTTGACGATATGAGTGTGATATTTGGAAACCTGTCTCAAGAAGTACGTTCAATAATACTTATTCCGCTTTTTCAGGAATCTGTGCTTTTGGGGGTTCTCGTTTTGCAAAACAAATTAGGCAATGATTATCTAACGGAAACAGATTTCAACATGGCTAGAAGTTTTTCAAATTTTGCCGCCATAATTCTAAACACCAGCCGCATAGCAGAGCAGAAAAATGAAAACTTGAGGATGTCCACAGAGCTAAATTCCGGCAACGTGCTTCAGAGTTCTCTATTTTCTTACGAAGTTCCAAAGGTGGAGGGCATAGATGTCTCTTTCTTTATGTTGCCAGCAAAGGAGATAGGCGGCGATTATTACGATTTTTTGGAAAAAGACGATAAACTGGCTGTGGTTATAGGTGACGTCAGCGGAAAGGGAGCTCCTGCCGGTATTTTAGTTGCCATTATGCAAACATATCTGCAAAATCAATATAAGCGCGAAAACGATTTGAAAAAATTGATAGTTGATATGAACGAATATTTATCGAATAAAATAAGCACGGGGATGTTCGTAACTCTGTTGATTTTTGAATGGGATTCAAAAGAAAACAAATTATATTATGTCAGTTGCGGGCACGAGCATATTTTGCACTATCATGCAAAAGACATGACTATTGAATGTATTCGTTCTGGGGGGCTTGCCCTTATGATGGATTCCGATATATACCCATATATAAAAAAATGCGAATTGATTGTAGAAAAGGGTGATGCTATAATTTTATACACAGATGGCGTAACAGAAACGTTTAGCCCCGCTAAGGAACAGTTTGGCTTAGAAAGACTTGTAGAGTTTTTTGAAAATACTCCCATAAACAAAAGCACCGTGGAAAAATTGTTGCCTCAAAAACTTTTGAACTGGCGCGGAGACGACAACAGAACTGACGACACCACTTGTATGTTAATGCAGTTTTAAATAAATTCCGAATTTCGCTGTGGTGTTCCCCCCGTTAGCCCATTTTATTTCCATCTGATATGATATTCAAGGCCTGCGGCTATAAAAATATCCGATGTTGAACGGCCTATCCTCTCTTGATTAATCATCGAAGTACCCCTATTAGCGAATCCGGTTCGTAAATCAATTGCATAATTTTTGAAAAAAGCCGTTCTAAGCCCAAGAGTCAAGGCAATGCCTCTATAATAACTTTCAAAATCAAAACGTTCCCTATAACTTTCTGAGCCTTCTAAAATACCATCCTTAAGAGCTATATTTTCCGTAAAAAAACTATGTACTATGCTTACCGACACGTGCGGTTTTAGTTCAATTTGCGGATGAGGTATATAAGCAGTCATAAATATCAGCGAAAGCAAAAATTCATAGCGGTTGAATTTCCAGTGATCTAATTCTCTGTAAATAGTATCAGATTCATCTATTTTTGCTCTGTGGTTAGACTTCCTAAATTCAAGTTCAAACCCTATAAAATCGTACATAGAACCACCTATATACACGTTGAAAAATGGAGAAGAATCTGTAATAAAATTCCAAGCACTTGTAGAATCTTTTACATCTCTGTAATTCTTTATTTTGGAATTAAATTTTTTGGAATTAAACGTTTTTTTGGTCCTGCCTGCTCCTGTGCCGAACCAAAAATCGTGCATAGGTTGCTCGGCGTAATATTTGTCCGGTTCTTTTTGCTTTGCCGCCCGCTCGGAATCCGAAAGCCTTGTCTGCGGTGTGCTACCAAACCAACTGCTTGCAATTTTTCTGGCTATTTGCGAAGAATCCAAATTCACTGAGAAAAACGTTATTTCCTTAGGCGCAGCGGTTTCATCAAAAAGCAAAAACCATACCTTATCGCCTTTAACGGTACTGAATAGCAAATTTTTATCCTTTAGACTTCGCATTTTTTCAAGGACATGAGGATTGCGCGGGCGTAAATCCTCAACTTTTAAACGCGAGTCTAGATTTGCGTTAAGCCATTTTGCATACAAAGAGACAACTGAATCACGCTCCAAATCACCTGCCTCATAGCAATTAGGAGTGCCTATTCTTTCATTTTCATAGCGAAGCGCAAAACAAAAATCCGTGGTGGAAAAAGTTTTTTTACCATAATTCCAAAGCAAAAATTCCCCGTCTTTCCAAACCTCCGCGTGGGAATTGAGAATTGAGAGTTGAAAGTTGAGAATAATAAAGAAGACAATTCTTATAATTTTTTTAGACATTCCGCGACCGCCTGCTTGGTGATTTTCACAAATATATCCATAGTTAAAATACCATCTTTTATCGGGAATTGCACGGTTGAAATTCCGCTCCTCAGCGGTATCTGTTTTTTATTATCCCAAAGAGTCCATGTTGCGATTATGGACAAATCTTTAAATTTCCGTTTTTGGGACATTTCCACATTTGCTTTTGTGTAGTCATAAAAATTTTCCGCATCCAAATCCCCGCCAATGGTGTATTCGTGGATTATAAATAGGTAATTTGGGGTATTGCTGCTATCAATTGAAACCTCCACACCTTGTTCTGGCAGTCTTGTTTTTATAAAAATTGTTTTATCCATTTTCAGGGTTTCCCTTGAGAATTTTTCCCTCGCTTCCCTTGAGACTATGGAGGCTTCCCATTTTTTTTGAATTTCGCCAAAGATGACGGAATCCGTGATAACTTCCAGTTTGGAATAAATTGAATCGTATTGTATATCCAATTTTTCAGCAAACCAGTCAGCACGAGTCAGCATAAAAGCGCTGCCTATCTCAACATAGCCCACGCTTTCGCTCTTTGCCGGCACGCCGCTATACAACCTATGCGAATTGCTGAAATTAGGAGAGCAGGACGCTAAGAAAAGCACAAATATAAAATTGAGAGTTGAGACACCCATACGCTTCTTACTCGCTGGTGAACAGCCGAAGGCTGGTAATTGAGAATATGCTTCATTCATTTTTTACTCCCCATTCTAACCGATATTTTTCAATGCTCTCTCTGTGTTCTGCTGGGGCAAATTTTAGTATATCTTCTATGCTCGCTATTGAATGAGTTTCTATTCCGTATTTTTCCTTGACCTGTTGCAACGCGCTTTTGCCGTCTCCGAGTTTTTCCCTTCTGTCTATTGCCACTATTAAACCCGTAATTTCCGCATTCGGGATAGCGGACATGGTTCGCATCGTTTCCTCTATGGAGGTGCCTGCGGTTATAACATCTTCTATTATAACAATGCGTCTTTTCTCCTTATAGGTATCGCCTACTAGAACTCCACCTTCGCCGTGGTCTTTTGCTTCTTTGCGGTTGTAGGTGAAACTCGCATTTATGCCGTATTCCTTGTGCAAAGCGGCAGCTGTTGCAGCGCATAGCGGGATGCCTTTGTATGCGGGTCCAAAAAGATTATCCGCTTTGCCGGCAAAATGCTCTTTAAAAATTTGCGCATAACAACTGGCCAAAATCGAAATTCCCTCCCCATCGCAGACTTCTCCCATATTCACAAAATACGGGCTAACCCTGCCACTTTTTGTCACAAAACTGCCGAACTTCAAAGCCTTGCATTTTGCCAAAAATTGCAAGAGCTTATCTGCATTCGGCATTACTATCGCCTTTTCTTAGTTATAGTTATAGCGTACGGAGTAGATCTATAAATCAAATTTGCTTGCGAAATGTTTGCAACATTAGAAACTTTGATGTAAAACGTAGCAGGCGCATAAAGTTCACCACCGCTATCAACATGCCCCGTTCCAATCACCAACTGTGGCAAAGAATTAGTTATATTCAAAACATCAAGAGTTACATCCGCACAATCGGATGCTGCCGCCAAAGGGCTGCATGGACCGTAAAACTTAACGCTAAAAGGCGATGGAATATTTGTTTGATTTGAGGCGGTTATGGAAATAGTATCCCTATACTCTAATTGAATTTTATAGTAATCCTCATCCATAACTAAGGCAGGTCTGCCATTTCCATCTTTTCCCCAAAAGTTGTCCAAAACACCTTTAAAATTGATTGATCTCGCAGAGCCTATAACAATAGCAGGAGCTTTTTCTTCACTGTTGTTATCGGGTTCATTATCTAAATCGGTATAACCCGAATAGTTAGGCCAAGCTGGCGTGTCATCGGGAACGTCTTGGGAACCACAGGCAGAAAACATTGCAACTGCCATAATACAGGCGATAGGGGCGAGAATTTTATTCATAAGTATAAATATAGAAAAAATGGCACATTTTTTTCTATATTATAATTGAATACTATGAATTACGGCTCTTCGTACACAAGCAGATTCAGAAATGTGCTGTCTATAGCCCGAAAGGAGGCAGAGACTACAAAAAGTGATTATGTAGGCTCAGAGCATTTATTTATGGCTTTGCTGAGGGAAGGTAGCGGGGTTGCGGTAAAAGCCCTTGAAAACGTGTCCGTGGATTTAGCCGCCCTGCACAGCAGAATTGCAAAATCCGTTATGGGAAACGTTCAAGAAGCCGTGCAGCCGAGCAGCACAAAGGGCACCGAGCAGGAAGTTGGGCTTCGCTTTAGCCCGCAGGCCAAAGTTCTTTTGGAAAATACCCTCTTAGAAGCAAAGATGATGGGTAGCCGCCATGTTGGCACCGAGCATTTGCTCCTCGCGATTTTGAACCCAAAAAATGAATCTTTCCCCAAAGATGTTTTAAATGCTATAGGCGTGAATTACGATACCATAAGGCAGGAAATTCAGGATATAATAGACGAGGATGTAGAGGTTCCCGAAGTTTCGAGCGATTTTGGCACAAACCCAAAACCCCGCAAAACCAAAACCCCTGTGCTGGATTCTTTCAGCATAGACCTTACGGATATGGCTCGCCAGGGCAAACTAGACCCCATCATAGGCAGGCAAAAAGAGGTGGATAGATTAATTCAAATCCTCTCTCGCAAAAAGAAGAACAACCCTATACTGGTAGGAGAACCCGGCGTTGGGAAGACAGCCGTCATAGAAGGCTTGGCGCAAAAGATTGCCGCAAAAGAGGTGCCGGAAAATTTAGAGGATAAAAGACTTGTATCATTGGATATGACAAGCCTAGTTGCTGGCACAAAGTACAGAGGTCAATTTGAAGAGAGAATTATCTCGCTCTTATCCGAGCTGCGCAAAAACAAAAATATAATTATGTTCATGGACGAGTTGCACACCATAATAGGAGCAGGCGGCGGTGAAGGCGGGCTGGACGCATCTAACGTTATGAAACCCGCACTCTCAAGGGGCGAGATTCAGTGCATAGGAGCAACCACTTACAAAGAATTCCGCAGATACGTGGAAAGAGACGCCGCTTTGGAACGCCGTTTTCAGAGCATGTCCATAGAACCGCCATCACTGAGCGACACTGTTGAAATTCTGCGGGGATTAGCCCCAAAATACGAAGCTCACCACAAAGTTATTTATGATGAAAATTCTTTAAAAGCCGCTACTTATCTCTCTGAGCGTTATTTGAGCGAGCGGCATTTGCCCGACAAAGCCATAGATATAATGGACGAAGCCGGAGCGCAAACCCGCATTGCAAACCTAACTCCACCACCGGAGCTTTATGAAAAGGAACGCGAATTAAAAGCGGTATCTGCGGAAAAGAAAAAAGCTGTGGAAGAACAGGATTATGTTCAAGCCGGGATTCTCAGGGATAAGGAAAAAGTTATCTTGGAAGAACTGGAAAAAATCAAAACTGTTTGGACAGCCGCTAAAAAGCAAGAGCCTATAGTGGTGGATAGCGACAGGGTGCGAGAGGTTATAAGCAAAATCACCGGTATTCCAGTTAGCCGCATAGATGAAAATGAAAGCAGAAAGCTTTTGAATTTGGAAAATGAATTAAAGGAAAGAGTTGTTGGGCAAGACGAAGCTGTTATAGCTCTTTCAAAAACAATACGCAGAACCCGCACAGGTTTAAGAAATACAAAACGTCCGTCATCGTTCCTGTTCATGGGGCCGACTGGCGTTGGAAAAACCGAACTCGCAAAAGCTCTCAGCATCCAGCTCTTTGGCACAGACGATGCGCTTTTAAGAGTTGACATGAGCGAGTATATGGAAAAGTATTCGGTTAGCCGCTTTGTTGGTTCGCCACCGGGTTATGTTGGTTACGAAGACGGTGGGCAGCTGGTTGAGAAAATTCGCCGCAAGCCGCATTGCGTTTTGTTATTAGACGAAATTGAAAAGGCACACCCCGACGTGCTGAACATTCTTTTGCAGATTTTGGATGATGGGCGTTTGACGGATTCCGCAGGGCGCACGGTCAGCTTTAAAGACGCTGTTATAGTTATGACATCCAACGCCGGCTCAAGGGAGATTTCGCACAAGGGCGTAGGAATGGGTTTTACCCTCAAAACGGAAAATGCCGATGACGAGAGGATATCCGCTTCGGTTAAGGACGCTTCAAAACGGGTTTTTACCCCTGAATTTTTAAACCGCATAGATGAACAAATAGTGTTCCGCTGCCTTAACAAAGAAACATTGCTCTCCATTGTTGATATTCAGCTGAAAGATTTGCAAAAGGATTTAACCGAAAAGAAAATAACAATAAATTTGGACAAAGCCGCAAAGGAATTTATAGTGAATGACGGCTATGATGCATCTCTTGGCGCAAGGCCTTTGCGCAGGAGCATTCAACGCCTTATAGAAGACGAACTTGCCAATCGCTTTTTGCTGGGTGAAGTTGCAGAGAACTCAGTGATGGATGTGAGCGTAACCGAAGGCAGGCTTAATTGGGGCTACCGCACCTAAACATCGCTTTATCAGTTGCACCTATGCTGGAACTGACAACCAGGCATTTCAGGTATTTTGCAAGGCTTTTGACAAAACGAACTTTGCTCTATACGGAGATGGTGACCACTGGCGCAATTCTGCACAATAAACCGGAAAAATTTTTGGAGTATAACAAGGAAGAACACCCTGTGGCATTGCAGCTCGGCGGGAACAGCCCAAAGGACTTGGCGGAGTGCGCAAAAATCGGCGAGGATTTTGGCTATGACGAGATAAATTTAAACTGCGGCTGCCCAAGCGAGCGTGTGCAAAGCGGCTCTTTTGGTGTTTGCCTTATGAGGGAAGCGAACTTGGTAGCTGAGTGCGTAGCAGCCATGCAAAATGCAGTGAAAATTCCGGTGAGTGTTAAAACTAGAATTGGAATAGACCGCGATGATTCCTGGGATTTTTTTTTGAACTTTGTGGAAACGGTAGCGGAAACGGGTTGCAAACATTGGATTATACACGCCCGCAAAGCCATGTTAAAAGGGCTTTCCCCAAAAGAGAACCGCGCGGTTCCTCCCCTCAACTACGAAACCGTTTTTAAACTCAAGCAAATTCACCCCGATTTTAAAATTTCCCTGAACGGCGGGATTCGTGATTTAAACCAAGCAAAAAATATCCTGCAAAAAACAGACAGCGTGATGATAGGCAGTGCCGCTTATAGAACGCCGTGGATTTTGGCAAACGCGGACTGCGAAATTTTTGGTGAAAACGCGGAAATAAAAGATAAATCCGAAATTTTGGAAAAATATATTCCTTACGCAGAAACTCAGCTCAAAAAAGGCGTGCCACCAACCATAATAACCAAGCATTTGATGGGACTTTTCCACGGCATGCCCGATGCCAAAAAGCATCGAGTAGCCTTAATCAGCCGTATTAAACTTTAAACCGGCTTAAAACTTCTTTCAAATCAATTGCTATCCTAGCAAGTTCGTTCGCGCTTTGGCTGATTTGCTTTGCACCTTGAACGCTATCCTTTGCCCCCTGCGCCATACTAATCACATGCTGGCTAACCTCGTTTGAACCCCTAGCTGCCTCTCCTGCATTGTGAGCTATTTCCCTGCTGCTTTTGGCTACTTCGCCTATTGCAGAGGCAACGCGTTTTGCACCGGTATTAGCCTGCGCAACATTGCTCGCTATTTCGTTGCTAGCCTTAGTCTGTTCGCCAACGTGGCTGGATATGGATTCCACGCTGCGGTTTATCTGATCGATTATATCCGAAACATCATTTATAACCGTAACAGCTTGGCCAGTGCCAGCCTGTATGTCCTCTATGCGCCTAGCTATGTCGTCTGCACTAGACGCACTCTGGTTAGCAAGCTCCTTGATTTCGCCAGCAACAACGGCAAAACCTTTGCCTGCCTCGCCAGCAGATGCCGCTTCTATAGTAGCGTTTAGAGCCAATAAATTTGTTTTATCCGCTATCTTTTTAATCACATCGGTCACATGCCCAATTTCTTTCGCAGCAAAACCGAGCTTGTTCATAACGTCGGTGGCATCATGGGACCTATTCGTGGCTTCGTGTGCTATTTTACTGGCATCTCCAGCATTGCTGGCTATCTCGCTTATGCTTGCGCTCATCTGCTCTATTGCCGCCGCTATAGTGTTCATGTTCGTGGACATCTGTTCTGCAGCACTCGCAACATCGCTGGCATTCACGGCAGATTCTTCCGCTGCGCTAGACATTGCACTTATGTTTGCGGCTGTCTGTTCAGAGGTACTCGCAACTATCGTGCTTTGCGAAACGTTTTCTTCCGCAGTACTGGATACTTGCTTGCTAACGCTGGAAAGTTTTTCTGCCGCACCGGCGATGATGTCCGAATCATTGCGGAGGTTACTGAATATGCCTTGCAATCTCGCGGACAAACTGTCCAGTGCCCTAGATAGCACGCCTATCCTATCTCTGCGCACCATATGGGCACGGGCGGTCATATCACCTTTTTCAATCTCGGAAAGAACATCAACAACCGCATCCAAGGGCTTAGTGATGGAAGAAGTCAAGGTCATGCCAAGCAATATAGAGATGAGCAATACCACGACTGAAATGGTAATGGTAGCGGTGATAGATTGATTCTCCTTCTCTGAAATTCTGGCAACCAGCTCCTCGGTCACATCAATTCTTTTCTCTATTGCTACTTCGCATTTATCCCTCATCTCTTCACCTAAGTTCAATATACTTTGCGGAAATGGGTCCAAGTATATCCCAGTAGCAGCATAATAGTCTCTAGCGTTTCTCGTGTAATTGTGCATTTCCTCTTTAAACTTGTCAATTACGGTTTGCAAATCCCTTAAACCTTGCTTTCCATCTTCAGCAGGAAATAGCTCAATCTGCTTGTTTATCAATTCCGTTGCAGTTGCATGTGCTTTGTTCATCCCTATTAAACTAGCTGCGCGCTCCTCACTGGTTCTCGCAAACTTCCATCCCCTAGCCTGTACGCGCATTTCCTGCACATTATCGGCGGTTCTTACAAGATATCCCAAAGGAGCTACCCCTTTTTGATCCAATGTATCGGTTTGACCCTTAAGAACATGAAAGGAATCCATGAGGTATAAGCCCATAAAAGCCGTCATAAACGAGATGAGCAAAAAGGCTCCTATAAGCCTAGTGCTTATTTTTACATTTTTCATAGCAACTTCTCCAAGTTTACACCTTAAACTGACTCAAAACCTTTTTCAAATCACTCGCCAACTTGGAAAGTTCATCTGCACTCTGGTTAATTTGGTTTGCCCCTTGTGCACTATCCTTGGCACCTTGGGTTATGTGAACAACGCTCTGGCTAATATCAATTGAGCCTCTAGCTGCTTCGCCCGCGTTGCGGGCTATGTCTCTGCTACCTTTGGCTACTTCGCCTATTGAAGAGGCAACGCGTTTTGCACCCGTGCTAGCCTGCGCAACATTGCTCGCTATCTCGTTGCTCGCTTTTGTCTGTTGCCCTACGTGGCTGGATATGGACTCAACGCTGTGGTTTATTTTCCCTATTATCTCCGATACTTCCTTTATCACTTCAACTGCCTCGCTTGTGCCTGTCTGTATGCCAGTCACACGCTGCGCTATGTCATCTGCACTAGTTGCGCTTTGGTTGGCAAGTTCCTTAATTTCACCCGCGACAACTGCAAAACCCTTCCCAGCTTCGCCTGCCGAAGCTGCCTCAATGGTCGCATTCAATGCTAAGAGGTTTGTTTTGTCCGCTATCTTTTTTATCACATCGGTCACCTGCCCTATTTCCTTAGCGGCAGCACCGAGCTTATTCATCACTTCCGTAGCTTCGTGGGATTTTACCGTAGCATCGTGAACTATATTGTTAGCATCACCAGCGTTGTGGGATATTTCGCTTATGCTCGCGCTCATCTCTTCGATAGCAGCTGCTATGGTGTTCATATTCATGGACATCTGTTCCGCAGTGCTGGCTACCTCGTTGGCGTTCACGGATGCCTCTTCTGCACCACTCGCCATAGAGCCTATATTTGCCGAGGCTTGCTCAGCGGAACTGGCAACACTTGCGCTCTGCGAAACATTCTCCTCTGCGGCGCTGGCTACCTGCCTGCCAATGCTGGAAAGCTCTTCTGATGAACTTGCAAGCGTGTCTGAGTTCTGCCTAAGACCCATGAATATGGACTGCAACTTAGCAGAAACATTGTCCAACGCCTTGGAGAGTATTCCCAGCTCATCTCCGCGTTCAAGACCGGCACGGACAGTCATATCCCCTTTCTCTATATTGGAAAGAGTGTTTACCACAACTTTCATGGGACGTGTGATGGAAAGCGTTAGGAATATGGCAAGGCCCATGGAAAAAACAATCGATACGATTAACATAATCCTAGACATAAGCTCGGCACCATGCGCCGTTTTTGAATTTTCTTCTGCGAGTTCTGCAACGAAGCTGACTTTGTTTCCTATAGCTTCGCTGAGAGCTTTTCTCATTTGTGCTCCTGCCTCCACCACCGAGGGAGGATAATCTACCGTGGTAAGCCCCGAAAGAGGGCAACGAACTGTGGTGTTTCTGGCATAAGTTTGCACTTCCACCACATATTTGTCAATAGCCGCCTGCAAAATATCCAACTTCTGCTTTCCACTTTCTACTGTAGTCAAATCTTTTTGCTTGCTGACGAGTTCCTTTAATGTGATGTGAGCCTCGTTTAAGGATTTCAATGCTTTAGCACGATTTTCGTCCGTCTTTGAGATTCGCCAGTACATAATTTGTACCCTTATTTCCTGCACTAAGTCTGCAGTTTGCACAAGAATACCGAGTGGAATAACTCCATTTTCATACATATCGTCGGCATTATCATCGACTTCTAGCAGGGCGTTCATCACGTATTCTCCGTTAAAAGCTGCTAAAGCAACTACTATCAGGAAAGATATTATTAGCTTTGGGCCTATTTTAATACTGCTCATAAATTACCTTTTGGTTGGGAACATCTGTTAAAAATATATTAAAAAAAGAAAAAAAAAACAGGTTTTTAATATTTTTTTTTTAAAAAATATTAAAAAAACGCTAAAAAATGACGTGATTTTAAATCACACTTAAGTATAAAGTATATACTGGTTTATCTCCATTCCTTTTTTTCATTGGCATAGACAAGCTCGCCGAGGGCTTTGGCTAAATCTGCGCAGCCTTCGCCGCTTAATGCGCAGGTTTCGATAATTTCCTGTTTGTGCTTTGCAAATTCCTTTTTCGCTTTTAAAATTCCCAAATCGCTTTTATTAAGCGCAACCACGAACTTTTTCTCTAGCAATTTTGGATGGAACGCCTCAAGCTCTTTTTTTAAGGTACAATAGCTTTTCCAAGCCTTTTCTTCAAAGCCGTCTATCACAAAGAGCAACGCACGGGTTCTCTCAATGTGTTTTAAGAACCTATGCCCTAAGCCTCTGCCTTCGCTCGCGCCTTCTATAAGCCCCGGAATATCCGCAACAACAAAACTCCTGTTTTTGCTCTGCACAATGCCAAGCACAGGTTCCAATGTTGTGAAAGGATAGTCCGCAACTTTGGGTTTTGCGCTGGAAATTTTGCGGACAAGCGAAGATTTGCCAGCATTCGGGAAACCCACCAAACCAACATCCGCCATGAGCTTTAGCTCCAGGCTCAAAATACGTTTTTCACCGGGCTTGCCACTCGTGCGCTGCTTAGGGGCGCGATTGGCAGCGGTTGCAAAACGGGTATTCCCCAAACCTCCTGCGCCACCCTGCGCCGCCAGCCATACGGAGCCTGCTTCCGTTAAATCGGTTAAAATGCGCCCTTCGCCGTCTCTGACCACCGTTCCTCTAGGAACATTTACGTAAACATCTTTGCCGCCTCGTCCAGTTCTGTTCGCTGTCTCCCCTGGCGCACCGGCTTCCGCTACGTATCTATATGCGTTTCCCATATCCAAAAGGGTTGTGTATTGCTCATTTGCCCGCAGATAAACGCTACCGCCTTTTCCGCCGTCCCCGCCATCTGGGCCTCCAAGCGGAACGTGCTTTTCCCTACGAAAACTGCAAATTCCTCCTCCGCCCTTGCCAGAAGCAACTTCTATGGATTTTTCGTCCAAGAACATCAGGGCTTGGCTTCCTCACAAGATGGAGATTTCTCCACTAATTTCCCTTGTTCAACAGCTATTATGTTTACGCTTTCGTTAGTTCCGTAATCTGTAAATTTTATTTTCCCATAAACTCCGTTATATTCTTTTTTGCGCAAGATTCTTGTGGGTAAAGGGTCTGTTTCGCCATTCAAAACCGAATTTATTATGCGAATTGCATCATAACTCAAACCTGCGATTTTACTTTCATCCGGTTCCCTTTGCCATCTGCGTTTAAAACCTTCAGAAAAACTTTTTTTGTTTTCATCGTTTGAAACAAGCGCAACGCTAAAAACAGAATTTTCAGCTTGCTTTTTTGCATTGAGCAAAAACTCTTTGCCATACCAGCCCGAAGACCCGAGCAAATGGCCTACTTTCAATTTGTTGAAAAGCGTTTGCGCAACCATTAAGCCCGCATCTTTTGAATTTGTGCTGGGAATGAATACAGCCGGATAATTCAAGTCTTCCTCTTCTTTTGCTCTGGGATTAGTAGGAGGGGGTTTAACCTCTTTGCTCAAAGCCGAGCGACGTTTATCTATCACCATTTTGCGGTCTATCAAAAGTTTGAACTCGCTTTGATAATCCGGCATACCTTCGGCATAACTTTGAATTGCCAATATCACACCACCTTTGCGTTCAACGGTGCGCTGAAATTCGTTTGCCATCAAAACGCCGTAGTCGTTGTTTGGAGACATAATGGCAAATTCATTTATCTGCAAGCAATTCATAGCGTATTCCGCGATGGAAGAAGCGAGCTTTGCAGTGCTAACATTTAGCTGAAATATATTCTTTCCCATCCTAGCTATGCCATCTTCCGTGGCGGTGGGAGTTATCAGAGGTATATGCGGAGTTCTTTCGCTCATCCAAGCCGCAACCGTTGCTGCACTCGCCGAAAGCAAAGGCCCTATAACAGCTATAACCGAGTCTTGAACCAATGCTTGTTTCACTTTTCTCAGTGCCGTGGATGGTTCTGCGCGGTCATCCACAATTCTGATTATCGCTTTGTTAGTTAAACTATCTGCATAGAGCATAACACCCTGAACCATATAATTGCCAAGCTCGGAATTAACGCCGGAGAGCGGAACCAAAACCAAGATTACAGGATTTCCCGCACCTTTGCCCTCTAACGTGCTTTTTAACCTATCCGCTGTTTCCATTAAGGTGGTGTCGGTCTTTTTAGCTTCGTAGTACCAATAATTAGCCGCTTTGTAGCGATTTTCTTTTTGCATTTTTTGCCCGAGGTTCAGTTGTGCAAGCCCTCTTATCTGTCTATCGGCAATCCCTTTTTCCAACAAGTTTTGCAGTTCATTTGCGGAAAGCAAGTTTATGGAAAGAACTTTATGGAGCAATTCACGTGCACGTGCCGCTGCTGCCGGGTTCTTTGTATAGGTTAAAACGCGGCGAAGCGTTTCTGCTCCTGAGTATGAATCCTTGTTTAAAATTTGGACAACCGCCATGGCAATTTCCACGCGAGCACGGTATTGGCTCTTTGGAAAAAAATCCAAAAACATATCTGAATAATTGTGCGCTTCTTTCAGTTTACCCAGGCGAATACAGCTCTCAATATAGAGTACCACCGCTTTTTCCTGTTCACCAACTTTCCAGCGACCTTTTACAAAAGTTTCCAATCCTGAATTTGCACCCGCAAAGTCTCCAGCTTGAATTTTTTTTGCAAGCTCATTGTAAGTAGGGGCAGCAAATGCCAACGAAACAAAAACCGATAAAAATATAATAAAACGCATTTAAAAAATAAATGTAGAAAAAATTAAGGAAAAACGGGTGGCTATAAGCCGGATTCTGTTCGCGTTTTGCGTGGCTGCCATTTCTCTTGAACTACCGTTGCCGATAGCTTCCAGCGACCTACCCGAAATGCCGCAAAGCGTAGCGCGAGCAACGCATCATTTCTGTTTGGTCTTGCATCAAGTGGGGCTTGCACTGCCGCCTTTGTTGCCAAAAGCGCGGTGAGCTTTTACCTCGCCTTTTCACCCTTACCGATTTGCTTTAGGGCAAATCGGCGGTTTGTTTTCTGTTGCGCTATCCATACCGTTGCCGGTTCCGGCCGTTAGCCGGCACTTTTGCTCTACGATGTCCGGACTTTCCTCTGCACATTAAAGCACAGCGGCAACCCGCCACCCGTTTAAAACAATTTAGAAAACTAAGCCATCACGTCAAACCCGCTGTTGCTCTTTTCTTTTTTTGCAACAGGCAAGTGCTGAACTTTTGGCGTTTTGCCATACAGAACTTCGCCAAGGGTAATTCCAATATCGGCGAGTTCCCTAGCCAAAGTTTCCCTCTCCTCTTTAATCGCATTGCTTGCAGTGCCAACTTCATCTTGCATACGGATATTCAATATGTTTTTGCTCAGGGTTAAATCCGCATTGACTTCGCCTAAATTTTTCACTTTTGTCTTTATTGTAAAGGAAATCGAAGAATCATGCTGCTTTTTAGAGCCGCCCTTGCGCTCGTCTCTTATCTTAACTCTACCCTTTTGCAACTCGCCACTGTGCATAAAATAAAAGATATTTTCCCTATCGTTTTGTGGGCGAGTATCTTGGTCTATTCGCGTCCATTGAATTTGTTCTTTTAAATTTTGCAAGGAGTTGCGTATTTCTTCGTGCGCTTTGTTTGTGTGTTCATTTAAATTTGCCGTGTTAGCTGGTTGTTGCTCAACATATTTTTCCAAAATTTTCTCAACCGCTTTTTGCAGCGTTTCTGGTTGCCATACTTTGCCCGCTGGCAATTCCTGCGATAGTTCCCTTTTAACAGGTTCCGGCAAACTCTTAAATAAATCGCCTTCGTAATTTCCTGTGGGTTGGTATTTTAGTAATGAAGAATGGAGAATGGAGAATGGAGAATGGAGAATAGTTCTCGCTTTTAGTGGGGTGTCTATTTGTTCATTTAGCTGCACAACTCTCCACAATAAATTGGCCTGTTCTTTTGAGACGCTTGTTCCGTGTTCAGTTAATAAAGACATCTCGTGTAAATTGCTCGCAAAAGACTTCACGATTTCCGGATTTTCTGGCAATTTTCCAGAGGATAGAATTGCCTCCCTTATGTTTAAAATTTGCGGAGTCAGCGGCAATTCCGTTTTTAACCAAAAATTTCTTTCCTCTTTTGGAAGCGCAATGCTTGCAGTCCAAGGCTGCAAAATAAATTGCGATTGCGTTTGCGGCTGTATTTTAGTTTGCTGTGGAATATCAGAAACTGACTTTGGGGTTATCTGGTAAAGCGAGAAGGCTAGTTCAACTTTTTGCGGCAACGGCGGCGTTGTGGCAACCCCCCGTGGTTGCCCTTCAACTGGTGGCGGCGGCGGTGATGGTTGCGGTGAAACGGGTTGTTGGGGCGATGACTGCGGTAATATTTGCGGCAACGGTTGCGATAATGGTTGTGACGGAACGGGTTGTTGGGGCGCCGTTGGGGCAGACCTATGTGTCTGCCCTTCGGGTTGTTGCGGCGATGGTTGCGGTAATATTTGCGGCAACGGTTGTGATAATTGTTGTGACGGAACGATTTGTTGGGACGTTGGGGCAGACCTATGTGTCTGCCCTTCGATTGGTTGGGGTGCCGTTGGGGCAACCCCACGTGGTTGCCCTTCGGGTTGTTGGGGCGTTGGGGCAGACCTATGTGTCTGTCCCTCTGGTTGTTGGGGCGTCGGAGCAGACCTATGTGTCTGCCCTTCGATTTGTTGCGGCGATGACTGCGATAATATTTGCGGCAACGGTTGCGATAATGGTTGTAGCGGAACGATTGGTTGTTGCGCCGTTGAGGCAACCCCACGTGGTTGCCCTTCGGATTGTTGGGACGCTGTTGGGGCAACCCCACGTGGTTGCCCTTCGGATTGTTGGGGAGTCGGGGCAGACCTATGTGTCTGCCCTTCGATTTGTTGTTGCGCCGTTGGTTGCAGCGATGGAATATTCGCTAAAATCTTTTGCAATGGAAAATCTTTTGGCAAAACAATTTCAAATGTCGGGGCAACCGCACGTGGTTGCCCTTCTGAAGGCAACGGCGTGATTTGAAGCCGTACGGGTTCTGTGGGGTTTGCAGAATCCATTTTCAGGCTAACCGTTGCAAAAACTGGTTTTTCACTAAAAGTCATGGGTATATTTTTAACCGCTTCTTTTGGAACCTCTATTCCATTTCTCTGCAAAACTATGGCTTCCAATTCCTTTAAAGGAGCTTTTTGCAATTCCTTTGGGATACCCAATTCTTTTAACTCCTGTAAGGCGTTTAAAATTATGCGAAAATTTTCAATTTTTGAATTTTGAACCTGCGTTAGTTGGGGTGTTGCATGCAACGCCCGTTGCGCTACCTGTTCAACTATATTTTTTATGGCTGAATTTGCGCTTGCAAAATCATTTTGAGCAAGAGCTATTATCAATTTATTTTCAGATGGAATTTCAGAAGAAGGTTGTAATATTTTTATTGCCTCATTGACAAGATTTTTTATTGTATCTATCAGTTCGAGTTTTTGAGCGGGTGCGGGTTTATTTTCTAAGGCTTCCAAATTTTGCTGTATTTCAGAAAATAGGTTCATCAAATTTTTTATAGGTATGTTTTCTTGATTTACGGAAATATATTCCCTCGCTTTTGATAAACTTTGCGCTAGTTCTGGGAATTGTTTTTTCAATTCCAAAAGCAAACGAGAAACATCATCTATTAACTTTAATCTCTCTATATCCAACTGGGTGGCAGCTCTAGAATTGCTAACACTAGTGTTTAATTGGGAGTATTCTCCATTACCATCCTGCGGATGTTCGCCAGCGAGTAAGTAGCGTATGGGCGTCTCAATTTTTCCATCAATTTTTCCATCAATAGGGAATTGACCACTAGCCTCTATCATTTAGCTCTACTCGCCTCTTTCCCTAGCCAAACGAATAACGGTTTCTACTTGGTCGCGCGGGAGCCCTAGCCATTTTGCTATTTCAGATGGCGTACGCCCCTGCTTTGCATAATCTAGGATTTGCTTTTTTTCCCTGCCTCTGCGGTCGTAGTTCGTTTCATCTGCGGGAATAGGACTACTTTTTGTGAGATTTGGGCTTGGAACTCTGACGTTTGTTCTTGTCAGTTTATCTACAGCTACAGCTTGAGTTCTTGGAGGGCTATCCTTGCGCAAAGAGTCCAGTGCCTCAACCATTCTTTTAACAGCTTCGGTTACTCTCTGCTTTGCAGTTTTCCTCATCTTGGGAGGCTCCGACCCTATTGCAGTTGGAGCAGAAATAGTTGGCACAGCAATAGTCGGTGCAGCAACGGTTGGTACAGCAGTAGTCGGCGCGGAAATAGTTGGTGCGGGAACCGTTTCAAACGGTTTGGGTTGCGGAAGTGGTGCTTGGCGAAAGCGCGTGGAAAACATGGTAGGGTCCATGCCTCCGAGCGGCGGCGGTGACGGTTCGGTTTGCAGGTTTTTTAACCTTTCGGTGACTCTTTCAACTTCTTTTGCACGGCGAGTTATTTTTATTATCAGGAATATTATTATAGTGAGCAATATGGCGGCGGTAATTGAAATCCCCTTTATCAAGGAATCCAACAAATCGCTTTCCTCTTCCTTTATGTCTTTTGGGGCTTCTGCTTTGCTAATCGCATTTTTGGCAAGTTCCATGCGGTCCCACAAGTACTTTTGAGTTTCTTTAAGAGTTTTGAGCGACCTTTCGTCTGTTTCTTTGTGTATGGCAAAATATCTATTTTCCAAAGAGTCGTGCAACTGTTGCAACTTTTCTGGGCTAGCAGTTCCTACAAATTCAGCTTTTTTTTCGGATTTTGGAAATAATTCCTCTGGATTAAACCCTCCAAAGCGCACAAGGGCATAAAAGCCTCCGAACAAAGCTATTAGCGCTAACATTATGGTATAAATTTTCTTCAACGGATGTAATATAGAAAATGCTGATCTGTTCTACAGTCCACCTTTCATCGCATTTTTTAACCTAGCCAACACGTCGCTTTTTTTGACAGCGGCAGCAGCAGGTTTTTTGGGCTGGTTTTGCATGGCCATTTTTTGCGCCTTGCCGGAGAAACGAGCCTTTAAGTCTGCGAGCGTTGCGGCTTGCGGCGGTGCTTTTTGGAAATTTCCTTTGCCTTGGAAAGGTTTGCCACCTCCACCTCTAGCGTCTTTGCCACCTGCCCTGCCACCCACTCTGCGTTCTGTTTCCTGTTTCATGGAAAGCGAGATACGTTTGTTCGCTACGTCAACGGAAACAACCCTGACCTTAACCACATCACCGAGGGTTAGAACGGTTTTGGCATCCTTCACAAAATTTTCGCTCATCTCGGAGATATGTATCAAGCCGTCTTGATGAACGCCAATATCCACAAACGCACCAAAGTTCGTCACATTGCTAACAACGCCTTCCAGCCAGCTACCGGTTATCAAATCCTGCATGGTTTTGATTTTGGGATTGAACTTGGCATAATGGAATTCCTTGCGAGGGTCGCGGCCGGGTTTTTCCAATTCAGCTAAAATATCTTTAACCGTGTTTTTCCCTGCTCCGCTACTTTCATCTATAAAATCGCTCGCGGAAAGTGATTGCAAAACAGTCGCGTTGCCAATAAGCTCACCAAGCGGAGTGCCGGCTTTTTCCGCAATTTTTTCTACCAAAGCGTAATTCTCAGGATGCACAGCACTGTTATCCAAAGGATTTTCCGCACCGTGAATACGCAAAAAGCCCGCTGCTTGCTCAAACGCTTTTTGCCCAAAACCTTTTATCTCTTTCAAGGCTTCGCGGCTCGCAAAGGTACCTTTTTCGTCTCTGTGTTTTACAATGCTCTCCGCCAAACTTTTATTTACACCGGAAACATAACCGAGCAGAGACGGGCTTGCGCTGTTCACATCCACGCCAACCTTGTTCACGCAGGATTCAACAACTTCGTCCAAACGTTTTTGGAGTTCCTTTTGATTAACATCGTGCTGGTACTGCCCAACACCTATGGCTTTTGGCTCCACCTTCACCAGTTCCGCCAATGGGTCTTGCAGGCGGCGGCCTATGGAGATTGCACCCCTTGTGGTTACATCTTCTTTTGGGAATTCCTTGATTGCCAGTTCGCTTGCGCTATAAACCGAAGCTCCCGATTCATTTACAATAACTCCAACAGGAGATTCGCCCCGTTTATTTTTGAGCTTGCCGGAAATTTCTTTTATAAAATCATCTGTTTCACGGCTCGCTGTGCCATTGCCAATGGAAATCAAATCAATATCGTACTTCTCAACAAGCTCTGCCAAATATACGGCAGCTTTTGAAACTTCTCTTTGAGGTTCCAGCGGATATATAACACCGTGGTCCATAAATTTTCCATTGGAATCCAAAACAGCAACCTTAATCCCGCTTCTGAAACCTGGGTCAAGAGCCAAAACGGACTTGTGCCCTGCGGGTGGTGCGAGCAATATATCCGCAAGGTTTTTGCTGAACACTTTGAACGCTTCCAGTTCCGCAGTTTCCTTTAATGATAGGCGAACTTCGCTTTCCAAACTCGGTTTTAGTAAGCGTTCCCAAGAATCCTTGCACATAGCTTCCAAGTGGGATTTCCAAACTCCTTCTCTCTTAATCACTTTTTCGCAAAGATAACCTATAAGAGCCTCATCTGGAACCTCTATGGAGAGGCGCAAAATTTTTTCTTTTTCACCGCGCCGCATCGCTAACATTCTGTGGCTTGGGATTGTGCCAAGGGCTTCAGTGAAATCGTAGTAGTTTTTGAATTTACTCTCTTTGCCTTCAAATTCCTTTTTGACCTTTGAAACCATTTTGCCCTGCTTTTCGATTTGAGCACGCAGGTATTGGCGAAATTCGGTGTTGTCTGCAACGTCTTCTGCCAAAATATCCAAAGCGAACCTTATTGCGGCGGCTGGGTCTGCAACGCCCTTTTCTTCCGAGAGGAACGCCATTGCGATGATTTCCGCGGAATTGGATGTCTCTTCCTGTTCCCATATAATTTTTGCGAGCGGTTCCATGCCTTTGTCTTTTGCGATGGTAGCACGGGTGCTGCGTTTTGGCTTGTAGGGAGCGTAAATGTCTTCCAAAAGGTTTTTATCGCGGCAAGCATCTATCTGAGCCTTTAATTCGGGAGTGAGTTTGCCAAGTTCTTCAATGGTTTTTAAAACTGTCTCCTTGCGCTCGGAGAGTTCCGTCAGAGATTCTTTTCTGTGCTGAATATCGCGCAGCTGAATTTCGTCTAGGTTATCGGTTTGGTCTTTGCGATAACGGGCTATGAACGGCACGGTACCGCCTTCTTCCATCAGTTTTAAAGCCGCTTTTACGCGATGCTCTTCAATTTTCAATTCTTCAGCTATTATGCTTGAGAACACCATAATACTCTTTCCTCTTATTTTGAAAGGTAAATATAGTAAATGCTGATTAACTCACAACCTCAATTTTACTCAATCAGCATTCCCCCCTTTGAATGGCGATTTTTCAAAAAAATCACCATTCGTCCCCCCGTTTTTTCCGCTCGGAGAGCTAACGGGGGGAACGCCACAGCGAAATTCAAAGTTAATCGGTGGCTACTATAGTAAATTTAAAATTAATCCGCAGCTGCCAGACTTTACTATATTTATGACGGTCGGCGTTTTTATGAAAAAATTTACATTCTTGCTATTCTTAGTTTTTGCGTGCCTTGCATTTGCTCAAAAGAATGCGGCTAAGAATGCTAAAGGCAATAAAGCCACTAAGAGCAATAAAGAGATTGCAAGTGTGGTAAACGATGTAAAGCCTATAAATAAAGGCTCGTTCAAAGACCCTCGCGATAAAAAGAAATACAACACCATAGAACTAGGCGGCCGCGTATGGATGGCGGAGGATTTAAATTTAAACAGGGCTAAACTTTACAATTTTAACGACGTGCAAAGTGCTTGCCCGGCAGGTTGGCGCTTGCCCAGCAAAGGCGCGTGGGAAGATTTAAAAAAAGAATTGAGCGAAGCAGACTCCAAACAGAAAGCTAAAATCGGATGGAACATATACGGGAAATGGTGGGCTGCCACCAATATAAGCGTGGATTCCATAGCTTATTACACAGTTATAAATTCCGGTTTTGGGAGCATAAATAAATTGACCGATGTTGAGTCCGCTAATTTAGCTGTTCGTTGCATTCAAAACATTCCACCTAAACCCAACGAAAAGAGAAACGACATAAAACTATACAGCACGGTTCAAATAGGTTCTGGGCTGTGGATGGCGGAGAATCTGAATTATAAAACTGGAAAATCCTGGTGCTACGAAAACGATGATTACAATTGCAACACCTACGGACGCTTATACGACTGGAACACTGCGATTAATGCTTGCCCAGCGGGGTGGCGTCTGCCTACGCTACGAGAATGGAACGAAGCGTCAACAGATGAATTTGCCGCAAAGCTCGGCGGAAATCTCAGAAGCGAATACAACCGCACAACTCCTGTAAACGAATACAAATTTTTGGATAAAGAATATTCCGGCAGTTGGTGGGGTGGCACAGAATATGGCAATACTGACGCATACAGTTGGCATATCAGAGCAGGTGAAAATAAATTTGATGAGAAAATCATAAATAAATCCATAGGCTATTCGGTTCGCTGCATTAAAAGCTCTCCTAAAATAGTCAAAACAAATAACATGAAACAATACAAAACAGTCAGAATAGAACATCAAGTTTGGATGGCGGAGAATATGAATTATAAAACAGGTAAATCCTGGTGCTATGAAGATGACGATTTTTATTGCAAAAAATACGGACGCTTATACGACTGGAGCACCGCGAGCAAAATATGCCCGGCTGGCTGGCATTTGCCAAGCGATTCTGAATGGAATGAAATGGAAAAACTCTCTGGCAAAAAAGGCGTTGTAAATACTATCTCCGCTGTGAAAGGTGGCTGGCGCGATAGCGACCCGAATGAATATACTCTGGACAAACAGAGAAGCGGTGAGAGGATAGGGCGTTGGCGCAACATAGACGAAAACGGCAATTGGTGGACATCCTCGGTATTTGAAGCTACCGGTTCTGTGCGGACTAGGCATTTATCGGCTTCAAACGAGTTCACAGGTAACTTAAATGAAAAAGCCCACGGCCTTTCAGTTCGTTGCATCCAAAACCCTCCGATTAAAAAAATCAGCAGAACATTCACAGACGATCGCGATCACAGAAAATACAAAGTGATTCTGATGGATAAAACTATATGGTTGGCGAATAATTTGAATTACAATGCAAAAGGGAGTTTTTGCTACGACAATAAACCCGAAAATTGTGAACAATACGGGCGTCTTTACGATTGGGATTTAGCTCAAACGGTATGCCCATCTCCTTGGCGTTTGCCCAACATGGAGGATTGGAACAAATTGATAGAGAGCACAGGCGACAGCAGCGTTGCTGGTGAAAAACTCAAATCGGAACAACTTTGGAATGGAACGGATAACTTCGGTTTTTCCGCGTTGCCCGGCGGCTTCACCAAAGCTCAAGGCTTTACGGAAAAAGGAGTGAGGGGATATTGGTGGACAAACGAGTCTTCCGGTTCTTACGGCAAATACAAGTTTATGACCACAGACAGGGATAGCGTGGCTCAGTCTCAATATTCTAAGTCTATGGGTCTTTCAGTTCGCTGCGTGATGGACTGCGGATTGTTTAATTGTGTTATGGAGTAATGAGGTAGCAAAGCAAAAAAACTCCAAATCCCTTGACAACCTCGCAAATTTTTTCTATATTTATTTATAACATACCCACCCCGCTTCTCGTCAGATCAGCGCAATCGGGTGGGTTTTTTATTTTAAGGAAAAAGTATTATGACAAAAGTTGTTTATCAAGAACAGTTTTTATCTTATGAAGAGCAAATAAATTTGCTAAAAAACAGGGGTTTACTTTTTAAAGACGAAGCAAGAGCTTTAAATTTATTTGAATGTATAAGCTATTACAGGTTTAGCAGTTATTGGCATCCGTTCTTGAAAGACAAGCAAGTAAAAATTTTCAAAGAAAATGTTAATTTTGATAGCATATTTGATTTATATAAATTTGATGCAGATCTGCGAAAAATAATTATGGCAGAAATAGTAAAAATTGAAATAGCGGTTCGTTCTAAAATGGTATATATTTTGTCTTTATCAAACGATTCTTTTTGGCTTGAAAATGAAAAATTGTTTTCGTGTTCTAATATATATGCATCTTTAATATCAAGCATAAAAAAAGAAATTGATAGAAGCGAAGAAAGTTTTATAATATCATTTAAAAAAGAATTTTCAAACGATATTCCACCTGCCTTTATGGTATTGGAAACAGCATCTTTTGGAACTTTGTCTAAATTATATAAATATTTAAAATCTAGCAAAGAGAAGCAAGAAATTGCATTGTTTTTTGGATTGCTTGACAAAGCCTTTGAGTCGTGGCTACACAGTTTGGTTTATGTTAGGAATATATGTGCACACCATTCAAGATTGTGGAATAGGGAAATGCGGATTAGTCCCTTGCATCCTCGAACTTATAAAAATCAATGGCTTGAAAATAAGCAAATTCCTAATAATCGCATATATTTTATACTATCCATAATTATTTATCTATTAAATATTATAAACCCCAAGCATTCTTTCAAGCAAAAACTGAATTCTTTATTCTTGAAATACCCCAGCATAGACAAAGCCGCTATGGGCTTCCCAACGGACTGGCAGAAAGAACCTTTGTGGAACGGCAACCCTTAACAACCCCAAACATTTTTTCTATATTACCCTCCAACCTATGACCACTAGCCCAAAACAAGCTACTACCGCCCGAGCCTCTGCTATAAGGTCTGGCCAACTTATACTTAATTTCTTGGGGGGGGGGGGGGGGGGGGGGGGGGGGGGGGGGGGGGGGGGGGGGGGGGGGGGGGGGGGGGGGGGGGGGGGGGGGGGGGGGGGGGGGGGGGGGGGGGGGGGGGGGGGGGGGGGGGGG
>JAITFO010000047.1 GCA_031281265.1 Candidatus Fibrimonadaceae bacterium | reverse complement strand
CCCCCCCCCCCCCCCCCCCCCCCCCCCCCCCCCCCCCCCCCCCCCCCCCCCCCCCCCCCCCCCCCCCCCCCCCCCCCCCCCAAAAACAATTTTTATACATATATATTATATATGTATGCACATATAGAGATATAGCATTAGCCATATAATTGTTACATAGAGCCTCTACAGGAAGCTCAGCAAAGCATATTTTACGGCTTATGGTCATAGCTAGGAGCAAATATAGAAAAATATTGAGCTTTGTGTCAAGTTTTTTGAATTTCCCCTAATATTTAATCATTTTGCACGATTTTTGGGGAGATATTTTCCCTCACCCAACAAGTTTGTTTACGGAGCTTGAATAAGCGGAGGTTATCGCAGAGGAAGACTGTGGGTTTGATGTGGCTGAAGTGGGGGTATGGGTTGAAGTTGAGCTTGTAGGTTTGCTATGAGGGCGGTTCATAACTTTTGCCATGTTTAATTTATAGCTCTCGATTATCACTTGTTCGTTTGATAGCATTTTCATTTTTTTGAATTTGGATTTTCCGTTCTTTTTGCTCTTTTCGCCGTTTTTGTTGTTTTCTACATTTTCGCTCTTTTCATCATCTTCGCTGTCTTTCATAATGTTTTGGCTTTCTTCATCGTCTTCATTATTTTCCATAATATTTTCACTGTTTTCTTCGTTCTCCTCGTTTTCTTCTTTTATTTCGTCAGATTCGTTTGAAAGCTCCGCGTATTCTTTGGATTTTGTAAAATCTGCGAATTCGTCAAATATCGCCATCATTCTCATCGCTATAAATTCTGCCTCTTGGCTTTCTTTGCCATCTTTGGTTTTGCAAGACGTAGCTTGCATTTCTGTTTGCAATTCCATTGCTTTTTGGGCTTGAAGACGACTGGCTTCTTCTTTTGTTTTGCATTTTTCCAATGCACGGCGAAATTCGTCCCGTTCCTTTTCTATTTTCATCGCTTTTTCGTATAAATCCGGTGCATTGATTCTTAAAAATTCCTTTTCATCGTAAGATAACCTTCTGCCAGATTTCATTTTGTTTTTAATGTCTTCAACTCTTTTAGCTTTAATCCAATCATCAGCACGTTTAGTGTCTTCTGATTTTGCTCCAGAAAGTTCAATTTTCTTTTTCTGCCAGTCTTGTTCAAGCTGGGCAGTTCTGACATAATCAGTTATGCGTCCTATGCTTCCACTGAAATACATAGTCTTCTCCTTTTCGGATATTATATCGGCATATTTTAGAGAAAACTTTAATATTTTCTATGTACTGGACAAAAAAAGCTCTGCCAATCTTGCTCTGAACTGATTTATCCTGTCGGCGTTGGGTTTGCGCTTGGGATAGGTGTAATTGCTGAGCATTACAAGGCACGATTTGCTCTGCGGGCAGCAGATAAAGCTGGTTCCTGTAAAACCCGTTTTGCCAAAAACAGCATTGCCATTTTTTATTTTTCCCATAAATTTTTCATTGTTCAGTTCAAAGCCAAGCGCGGTGCATTCTTGTTGAGGTGTATTGCATACGCCTTGTTTAAAAGCATTCTTAGTCAATTTTTCGAGCAAAAAATCATCTTTCAAAATGTGATGCAAAAATTTTAGAATGTCGGGGACGGTGCTGAATATGCCCGCCGAGCCAACGGCTCCAAATTCCTGCTCCAATTTCCACGCGCTTTCATCGTGCGTTTCTCCTTTTAATTCCCTGCCTCGCCAAGGGCATATCTCCGTGGGGATTATGCGGTTTGGGTTTGCCCATTCAAGGGGTTTCCAGCCTGTGTCCTTCATTTTAAGGGGTTCAAAAACTTGTTCTTTTGCGAGTTTTGCCAAAGGAGTTTTATAAATGCTCTCTAAAACTTTGCCGAGCAAAATGCTGTTTGCATTCCCATAGCAAAATAATTGCCCGGGAGGAATTTCAAATTTGTGCGAACATATACGCTGCCAAATTTCCTGCGGGGTTAAATCTTTGAGGCTGCTCATCGGGAAGCGATAGTCCAGAGAATGTGTTAGCAAGTGAAAAATTTTCGCATCGCTGTTGTGATGTTTTGCAAAATCTGGCAAAATTTCAACAATGGGAGTTTCAAGGCTCAATAACTTGTTTTCTATCGCCTTTAACGCGAGGTAACCAGTTGGCATGGACTTGGTTATGGAAGCGCAATCAAAAATGCTGTCCTCTTTGCAATCGAATGTTAGAATCTCCGTTTTGCCTTTTTCTGAAATGCCAACGCAGCAAGAGGAAAATAAATTTTCCTCTATGGCTTGCCAACATTCATCGCCGATGTCAGTGCAAATTTTCCGCAACTTGTTTCGCATTCTGCCCTCACGTAAAGACTGTTGTTCAATAAAATTTCAAAATCAAAATTCAAAGAATCATCTATTTGCATCTCTTCTTTTTTTTCGTAGTTAGAATTTTCGTTACGTTCGCCTCTAAAAACTGTTATGCTCAAAAATTTGCCAAAATCTCCTGTGCTTTTTGCGTGCAAAGTGACTTTGCCGTCAATTTTTTCTAGCCACAGAGCTGGTCCATCTGTTAAGTAAAGATTATCTGGAATTTCACTGAATGGATTTTTCTCGGTGCTTGGGATAACCGTTCTAACAAGCCCAAACACGTGTTCCATATTGCATTTTAAACTCCAAAGGGGGCGTTTAACGGCTGTGTAGCAGTTCAAATCACCGTGGGCATCGTTGCCGCCTATGGGCAAAAACATATATCCGGCGAGCAGGCATTTAATCCAAAGGTTGCGCCCCTCATAAAAATCCTTACCTCTGAACCCATTCCAAAATTCAATACCGTGAATTTTATTCTCCGTTAAATCCTTAAAATCCCAATGCCCTCTTTTTAGTAGTATTTTTTCTGAATTAAGCATTTCTATTTTGGGATGTGCTGCAAAGCAGAAAACTCCGCTTTTTTCAATGGCTTTTTGAATGGTCAAATCTGGAGATGTATTCCACCACCTTCGCCCGCCATCGCCGTGCCCTTCCACATAATTTTCGTTGCCAAACGAAAGCAGATGCACATTTTGTTCTTTTGAATTTCCACACGAAATTTCCTCACCTATCACTATCGCAGGTGCAGATTTTGAATTCAATTCCGCAATTTGGTTTTTAAGTTTTTTGAATTTTTCCGCATTTATCAAATCGTAGGAATGGTCTGTTATGCAAAAAAAGTCCAGCCCTGCTGATTTAGCGGCTTTTTGCAAAACTTCTGGGGCTGCCCCAAACTCCACAGAGTCCGAGGTATAGCTCGAATGGCAATGCGCATCGCCCGCGAGCCAGCCGTCTGGTTTGGGTGGTGGCTCTTTGAGGAAATTTATCATCAATGGCTTAGGTTGCAAAAATGGGTAATTCCATCTTTCGCAAATTTTGCTCTTTTTATCTATCTCGTATTTGATGAATATTTTTAGCGACCATATCCCATAGCTTTGCGGTTTTTCAAAATCCAATTCCTCAAAATGAAATTTTCCGTTGAATTGTTTTTGAATGGGCAGTTTAAAAGATATGCTTTGTCCGTTTGCATTTTCCCATTCCCCGTAAATTTCATTTATATAAACTGGGAACCTGCTTGCGTTCCTGATTATAAGCCAAACGGGGCATGGGAGTTCTGGGCAAACTTGAAATGGCGCATCCACCAAAATAACAGGCTCCCTGCGAAAAAGCCTTGAAACCGGAAATCTAAAATGAGTCTCTGCGTAGTGAAGCACTGCTCCCTCTGTTTGCGATGTATCCAGCAATATAGTAAATGCTTCGCCCGTTCAAGTTCTCGTAGCCATCAGGTTTAATCTCTTTGTCTGAACCAGAATTCACCCGATTCACCGATTTGCCCGATTGTATTTCTGGGTTCAGACGTTCACAACGCACTTAATCCTTGACGCAACGCACGGAACGAAAGTCAGTCTTAGCGGATGTGTAGTGTATGTAATCCTGATTGCTGCCGTGGCTGATAGCATTGCTAGCACCATCTTCTGTGGAACTCCACCAATAATCATCGGCGAAGTTATAGAAACTTCCATTAGAACTGCCACGGCCACCGCCCAGAGCTGAAAATCCGTATCTGTCCACAGCATCTCCTCTACCCCTCGCTCTCAGATACGGTGAATCGCCTAAACCGACACCTGTAGCTTTGTCCAAAGTTACCCATTCTGCATCACTTGGCAAATGCCAACCCGCTGGGCAAACTTCCGTAGCCGCCAACCAGTCATAAAGCCGTCCGTATTTTTCGCAGTTCTCAGGTTTATTCCCGTAGCATTTGCTAAATTCCACTTCATAGTCAAGGTTTTCTGCCATCCAAGTCTGTTCGCCAATTACAACGGTTTTGTATGTTTTGCCTCCTTTGTCTGTAACCGAGCCATAATTTTTCATAGTACCGCTTTCGTTTAAACAATAATGGGTATCGTTATTATCTGCCGAAGTACAACCACCAGAAGGTCCTTGAACACAACGCACGGAAAGAAGATCGGACTTATCAGAAGCGCCTAAACCCATAGAATAATAAATGTTGCCACTTGTAACCGTTCTCTCCGTGGCAGTCCAAAAATAGTGTAACGAGTAGATAAAACTGAAACTATTGTCATAATGACCGCCAGGCAGAGCCGCAAAACCATAATCGTCCGTACCCGTACCATTTACACTGCTTGCAGCCATTAGCTTAGTCCGGTAGTCCGTGCCAACATAATCCAAAAGCTGTTTCCATTCTGCATAGTATGGTAAATGCCAACCATCGGGACAAGCATCCATAGCTGTTTCCCAACTGTAAAGACGGCCGTATATTTCGCAATTTTTGGCAATGCTATCAGCAGAAACCAGTCTAGTGCCTTCGAAATAGCATTTTGCGCCTTCGGCTTGGAAGTTAAGGTTTTTCGCCATCCAAGTTTGTGTGCCTATAACCACAGTTTCGTAGGTTTGCCCGTCTCGTGAATCAGTTATGGGTCTGCCATATACAATAGCATTTTTGCCACTAGACGATTGCAACGAAGTCCCAGAACTTGACCTTGCAAGGGAACTGGAACTAGAAACAACCAAGTTTGAACCGCTAGACGAAGAACGAGCTGGTGTTCCGCTTGAACTGCTATCGTTCAACCAGTCATCCAAGCTATTGTCTCCGCAAGAAATGGTGAAAGTTAAGGCTAATCCGAAAATAGCCGTGAGTGCGAGTTTAGAGAATTGTGTTCTCATTGTGAACCTCCGTTTTAGGGTTGAAAAAAGTTTGAAAATATGTGCACAAAGAAAAATTCCCCGTTTTAGAGGGGGCAGTTTTTCGCAATGTTCGATGGATGTGCCGCCGAAAGCGGAACGTATAAGTTCGTTTATGCCTGGGGGGGGGGGGGGGGTAAGAAACTTAAAATAGAGCCGCCAACGCAAGCTGTGGCAAAAGCAATGTCGCTAAAGCTAGACCCTGTAGCGGAGGGTCTGGCGGTGGTGGGTTGTTTTGGGCTAGTGGTCATAGGTGGGCTTTTCCTGAAGTTTCTTCTATGCGACGAAAACCCATCGCTTCCCATTTAGGACGAACTTCGTCCAGATGCTTGGAATATCCTTCTATTCCGCCGTACTCTTCCAATAAGGCAAGACGAACTCGATAAACTTCATCTACTGGATCATCCAACTCTTTATACTCTTCCATTTTCAGCCTCATCTTTTTGAATTTTCATAAATATATCTGGTGCTAACAATTCAGGCAACCACAATTCACGCGAACCGTTATATAGAACTATCTTTGAATACGTGGTATTTCCCAAATGAGTCATATTCCAACTCAAAAGATAGTTAATTTTATGAACCACGCATACAGCCAAATGAAAACAGTCCGTTTTTGCTCTATATGGAACATTCAAATAATTAAAATACTCCGCCGACAATGATTCAATTTCGCTGTTTTTCGCATAAAACGGAATACCTGATAATAAATCCATTCGGCGATTTGCAGCGTTTAAATCGCCTTTACTGCACTCTTCAAGCACATATTCACTTATGCACAAATCATATTTATGCCTCTCATTTTCCCAAAAAAATTTTGTTATTTCCTGTCGGTAAGCAGTAGTTATATCCTTGCTCGGTCTAGCAGTGATAATGCTTGGTATGGTTGTTTCTATGTAAACGCTTTTTTTGTGCACAAATGGAAGATACAAAAATCACAACACCAAGAAATCCCGCAGTTTTTCCACTTCTTTTTCCGCTCCAAAAAATCCAATTTCCATAACTGCTTGCATGGGCGTTGTTGCCAAAAAACGGAGCGGGAATTTGCACTTTGCGTATAAATCTGCGAGGATTGGGGATTTGGCTGTTATTTTGTCCGAGAATGTCAGAGCTGCGATGCCGTCTTTGCGGGCTATGCCCGTTATGGAATATCTTTTTGCCAGTATCCCTATTTCCGCACTCATCAAGAGCGCTTCGGCTTGTTGGGGAATGGTGCCAAATCGGTCTTTCAATTCATCGGAGAGTAAGGCTATTTCTTCGCCAGTTTCTGCACGGGCAATGCGTTGGTAAATGGAAATTCTGGCAAGCCCGTCGTTTATCCAGTTTTCCGGCAGATAAGCGTTGACGCGCAGTTCTAAACGCGGCTTGACCGGAGTGTCGTCTTTGGTTCCGCGCAGTTCCTCCACAGCTTCCTTAACCATTCTAACATAAGTTTCAAAACCTATTTCCTCTATAAACCCGTGCTGCTCCATTCCCAGCAAATTTCCCGCTCCGCGAATTTCCAAATCTCGCATGGCAACCTGATAACCGGAACCCAAATCGTTAAAACGCTCCATAGCCGCAAGCCTTTTCTTTGCAGCCTTTGACACCCCCGCCCCCCCCTCAGGGGTTACCAGGTAAGCCCTCGCCTGTATAGCAGACCTGCCAACCCTGCCTCTCAACTGATACAGCTGCCCAACGCCAAATTGCTGCGCGTTCATAATTATTATAGTATTGGCATTTGGAACATCAAGCCCGGATTCTATTAAAATTGTGCAGACCAGAACATCAAATTCCTTATTTATAAAAGCGGACATGGTTTTTTCCAAATCGCTGTTGGATAACTGCGCGTGTGCAATGGCAACCCGCAAATCGGGAAGCCAGCCCTCAACGTCCGCCGCGAGTTCTTCTATTGTCTGCACGCGGTCGTTCACCACAAAAACCTGCCCGCCTCGGTCTATTTCATCTTTTATAGCCGCGGTTAGAACAGCATCATCTCGCTCCATTATTTTTGTTTCCACAGGCAGGCGGTTGAGCGGCGGAGTGTTTATAAAGGATATGTCCCGAACTCCTGTCATAGAAAGCTGCAAAGTTCTTGGAATGGGCGTTGCGCTCATCGCGAGCGTATCCAGAGAGAGCCGCATCTCCCGTAACCTCTCTTTTTGCTTAACTCCAAATTTCTGCTCCTCATCTATTATCAGCAAACCCAAATCCTTGAATTTGATGATATCCGTGAGCAGAGCGTGGGTACCAACAACCAAGTCTATTTTGCCTTCTGAAAGCCCTTTGTAAATTTCCTTTTTTTCCGCATTTGTTTTATATCTGTTCACCAGGGCTATATTCACGGGCCAATCCGCAAAGCGTTCCGTAAAAGACTGGAAATGCTGGGCGGCTAACACTGTTGTCGGAACTAAAACTGCAGCTTGTTTTTTTGCGTTTATGCACTTGAAAATTGCGCGCATCGCAACTTCGGTTTTTCCAAAGCCAACATCTCCGCATAAAAGCCTGTCCATAGGTTTTTCCTTTTCCATATCGTCTTTTATCTCTTTTGAGCTGCGAACTTGGTCTGGAGTGGGGGAGAACGGGAAATCGTTTTCAAATTCGTCCTGCAAATTGGAATCCGGAGGGAATGCAAAGCCTTTGATGAGTTCCCTTTTTGCGTACAAATCCACAAGGGTTTTGGCAATTTGCGCTATGCGTTTTTTAGCTCTCTCTTTTGCGTGTTCCCAAACTTTTGTTCCCAATTTGTTGAGGATTGGCGAGGCATCATCTTCGTTTCTTATGAGTTTTTCCAGTTTGTGCAAATCGCTCACCGGGAATGTTAGCCGTGCTTTGTCTGCATATTCAATAACAACACAGTCTATAAGAGCGCCCAGAGCCTCAATGCGGGAAAGCCCCAAGTATTTGCCTATTCCGCAATCTTCGTGAACAACAAAATCCCCGCTGATTAAAGAATCCGCAAAAGCCGCGTTGTGCAAGCTGGAAGATTTTTGCTTTCTCTTTGTAAGGTGGGCAAAGCGGTTGAAAATCAGGTGGTCGCTCAAAATGGCAAAGGAGTTATCGTTGCACCAAAAACCTTCCGTGATGTGCCCCACCAAAACCTCTTTAACCGCGCTCCCCTGAGATAGGTGGTAAAGCCTGAGCGCTTGCCCCTGCGTTGGAGCGAGCAAGTACACCTCGCCACCCTTTGCGCTGTATTCCGCAATATCATTTTCAATGCCCGCGAACCCAGATGCAGAGCGTGTTTGCGGAGAAATTGCAACGGCTTCCCTGCGAGAAAAATCCACAATCGCGTGTTTTGCAAGTTCATCGGAAAATTCCAACGGCAAATTGTAATAGTCATCCGCTACTATCAAATAATCTTTTAAAAAATCAAAAGCGTAGCTACTGTTTTCCGCACCTAAACTCATTGGAAAAATTTCTATGTTCTCAATGCTTTCTAAGGATTTTTGCGAAAAAATATCAAAAGTCCTTATGGATTCCAAAGTATTGCCCCAAAGTTCCAAGCGTATAGGATGTTCGTGTAAAAGTGGGTTTATGTCTATGATGCAACCCCTTATGGAAAAATCGCCTACGCTTTCCACAACGGGTTGTTCGTTAAATCCCCTTGATATAAAAATTTCACGCAAATTCTCTTCACTCAAAGTAGCTCCAACTTTGAGATTCAGTGTTTTTTCTGCAAGTATTTTTGCGGAAGGCAATTTTGTTTGCAGAGCTTCTGCTGTTGTGGCTACAATTTTAATGCCTTTTACGTTTTGTATAAACCTAGTTCTCTCCTCTAAAATTCCGCTGAAAACTCTCGCTTTGTTCTCGTCTTTTGCAACCGGCAGGGATAATAAATCATACTCTTCTATCTGTTCGCTCAAATTCTCAAGCCATAAATCCAAGGATTTTTGGTTTTTTGCTACTATCAAAATAGGTTTTGAGTTTTTTAAAAACTGCGCCGTAACCCAAAGTGCCTGTGCAGAAGTTCCAAAATTGCTGCAATGACGAACCTCTCCTTTTGCTGGAAAATTCAAATTATCCAGCAAATCCAGACTTTCGCTCTGCAAAAATTCAGAAAGCTTGCGAAAACGCATAGTTGCCTGCTATCTATCGCTTCCCTATCAGCGACATGAACTCCGCTCTGGTGGTGGCGTTGCTTTTAAATGAACCTATGAGCTTACTCGTGAACATCACGGAACCAGTTTTTTTTACGCCTCTTATTGTCATGCAGGTGTGGATACATTCCAGCACAACGCCAACTCCCTGCGGTTCAAGCGAGCGTTGTATGAGTTCTGCTATTTGTGTTGTTAGCCTTTCTTGAACTTGTGGGCGGCAAGCATAAAATTCAACAGCCCTCGCCAATTTTGAAAGCCCTACAATACGATTCCCCGGCACGTAAGCCAAATGAGCAACCCCAGAAAATTGCAAAAAATGATGTTCGCATATACTTGTAATTGGAATGTCTTTCAGCAATATCATCTCATCGTATTTTTCAACGAATTGAGTGGCTAAAATATCCTCTTCCTTTTCTTCGCTGTTTATGTTGCGCAAAAGCTCTGAATACATTTTCGCCACGCGCTCGGGCGTTTTAACTAGCCCCTCTCTTTCAGGATTTTCCCCTAAACCTTGCAAAACAAGGCGAAACCCTTCTTCAATTTTTTTTAAATCCATGCAAGAAAGGTAGAAAATTTATTGTGAAATAGGCAATGGTTGAACGTATTTCGTTCTAATTGTATCACCAGGAGCAGCGTTGAAATGCCACCATTCGGAGGATAAACTTATCCAACCGCTCTGTGCCATTACAGAACGCAAAAGTTCGCGGTTTTTGATTTGAGTTGCTGTAAGCAAACCTTGCTCCAAAGCCTGCTTCTCACCGCTTTTGCCCGCATAAAAAGCAAAGGAATCATAAGGAAGCCCCATATCAACAAGTGTACCCTTTTCATCCAGCAAACCTATATCCACAGCCATTCCGTATGCGTGGATGCTTCCTTTTGAAGGGCTGCTAACAAAATGCTGCCACGGAGTGCCGCGAACCGCAGAACGCAGTACTTCTTGAGCGTGATTTGAGCGTGCCGCATCAAAAAGGATAAATTTATAACCTGCCTCTCTCTTCTTTAAAAGAGCCGCCGCCCATCTCAATTTTTCCATAGCATCTTTATGCAAAAACGCCCGTTGAATATCGCAGTAAAGGTTATGCCCTGTAAAATTGTCAAAAGTAGCATAAGGCATTTTCACAACCAAATTGCTCATTCCCCGAACCTCTTGCCAATCCTCAAACTTCTCAACAACCGAAATCCACTCCTTTTGCGCCTTGCAAAATTTAATGGGCTTTTCAGGCTTTTGCGGAACGAATAGGGGAAGTGTATCCACTTGGGAAAACGCAATTGAGAGAAAAAGCGAAATTATAACGCAGAAGCCGCGCATTTCACTCCTTTTTCCGTGCAGTTATGACTCTTGTCGCATAACTTCACTTTCAACGGCTCAATAAAATCAAAATCTCTTCTTTCAATCACAAACTCTTTGGTATTAAAATGATAATCAAAAATAACCCATTTACTCTCTTTGTCTCTAAAATCAACGCTATCAAAATCCAAACCGGATAAAGAGTCCACAACAGGAATACGGCATTGCAACCTTCCTGCAAAATCCGGTTTTAAATAAATTTTTCCCAAGCGTGGCGGCACAGTGTCTAGAACGGCCTCAACGGAATCCTTAGTTCTGCGTTTCAGAGAATCCTTTTGCAACACGAGTTCCTTTTTTGAAACATTATTTACAAAGTCCTTTGCCACCACAAGTACTTTTGACTCCGCTTTTACCTTTGCTTTTATAAAATGCCAATTGCCCGCGGAAGTGTCGTTCTCCGCTTCTATTAAATCCTCTTTTATCTTTGCCATATCTTTGTTGGCAAAAGAGAGCGAATCGTATTTTTTGCCAAAAATCAATTTTTTGTTTTGATATATGTCCAACGAGTACACAGACATTGGGTTTTCCAAAGGTTCGCGGCTGTAATCGACAATTTTAACGGTGAACCCATCTTCAAAAGGCATAGCGTCTATGATAAACGGTGCTATTGTATCCGTGCATTTCATGTCTTTGCAAGGGTTAAGGGCAATTTTGGAATCCGGAGTTCTGCGCTCAATATGAAGGTGCGGGTCTCCAATGCCCGTGCTACCGCTATATGCCAAAGTATCCCCTTTTTTAAAACGAACTTTTAAAGAAGAGAGTGAAACGCTCGGTTTTTCTTTTTTCAGTACTTCTTTGCGAATTAAGGTATCTATTTTGGGATTAAATTGCGAAAGATGGGCAAACAACCAAACGTGCTCGTCTTTAGCCTTGAACTTTATGTGGCGCCCATAGCCAAAAGCCCCCCTTGCCGCATATTCCACTATCCCATCGCTCGGAGCTATCACGGGCCAACCCTCTTCCTTATTTGTTGAAAAATCTATGCCAGCGTGGTAACGCGTTACCCTGCTTTCACCAAAAGAAGATGTTAGATAAGCCGTTCTGCCAAGTGGCTGGTACTGGGCAGCAACAGCATGAAATACCATGAAAAATACAACTGCAAACGATCTTATACCCAATCTGCCACCTGAACCTGATTTCTGCCGTTCTCCTTTGCCTTGTATAATGCTTTATCCGCCTCTTCAACAATATAGTTGTGCTCTAAATCAACTCGCGGAATAAGAGTGCAAACGCCTATGCTAACCGTGAATCTAGTTTGTTCCCCAGTCCTTGTCACAATAATTTCATCTTCAACCGCTTTGCGTATTCTCTCTGCGGTCACGCTTGCCTGGAAAGAATTTGTGGCATGCAACAAAACGCCAAATTCCTCGCCACCCAACCTAGCTACAAAATCTGTGCTCCGCTTCAGAGAATTTTTAAAGACTTCTCCAGCAACTTTAAGAAGCTCATCACCTTGGCTATGTCCGTAAGTATCGTTATATTTCTTGAAAAAGTCAATATCTATCATTAAGAAACTCAAATTTACCTTATCCCTTAAAGCGCGGTTCCATTCATTTATAATTTGCCTGTCAAAACCCCTGCGATTTGGAATCTGTATTAGACCATCCATAATGGAATCTTGCTCTGCTAGCTCCTTTAATCTTATGATTTCCGAAATATCGTTAAACATAAAGAACATACCGTCTGTTGCATTTTCAGACATTTTATCCGCAAATACGTCAAAGGTTTTAATACGCCCGCCTATGCTTATCTTTTGATAATTCTCAAAAAACACCCGCTTTTTTGCCACGTCGCCAAATAATTCTTTGACGGTATTTTCCTTGAACAGATCCAAGAAATTTTTGCCTACATAACTCTCCGGTTCTCTTATGCCAAGCACTTTATAAACAGACCTACTCAAGTATTTTACTTTGTTGTCTTCGTCTATCAGTATCAGCACGTTAGGGGTTATATTCATCAACGCACCAAAAGACGTAAAAGCACTATTAACCTCGTTTGACTTTTTAACCGAGAATTGCACCATAAGGAGAATCATCAATCCCGAACAGAATATAAGACCAAAATGTACCCAAATATTGCCGTTTATATAGTTTGGCAACTCAAAAATGGTAATAAATATATTCACAACTTGCGTCACAACAAACAAAATCAAAAAATGCCTAGCGTTAAAATATATCGCGCAAATTAGCAAGACAAGCACATAATAGGCATAAAAATATTTAAAGGAACCTATGGCAAAAGAAGCCCCTATATAGGAGATGTACAAGCAGAATGAAAAAATCAATGGGAATATTTCAATATTTTTTTTCGAGAAAAACACAAACAATATCAAGACAACAGCAGCAATTACTCCGCATACAGCAGCTGAATAATAATCCCCCATTCTTATTTCCGTCAATACTCTTAATAAACTAAAAAACACCCCGCTGAACAAGACTAGCTTGTTAGCACGGCTCCTGTGTTTTTCTTCTAATCCATAATACATGTCAAACTCCTACACTATCTCTAAATATACATTTTTATTGCGAGAACAAAACAAAAATCATCTGCCCTAACCAAAAACTTAAAAATCCAAGGCAAGCCCCGCCAATAACGTCAGAAAGCCAATGTACCCCATAATAAACCCTTAAAAAACCCCACGTGATAGGCATAACTATCATAACCCAGCCTATAGCCGGAGCTTCCGCAAAAATAATGAAACCCACAGCCAAATTATTCATAGTATGCCCACTTGGAAAGCTATATTTATCCAGCGGGGGAACCCTTGCCTTAACCTCTTCCAGCAAATCAAAGGGCCGCTTGCGGCGAACAGAAAGTTTTATAATCCAGTAAAGGGCAAGGCTTACCAAAAGGGCAAAAATAGCTCGCTCCACCAACTCAAATAAGGTCTCTTTCCCATAAAAAAAATAGATAGCCACTATCATTAAAATCCACACATAGCCATCGCCCAAACGGGTGTAAAGCCTCAAAGCCCTGTCTATCTTTGGAGGAAAAGAATGCCTTCGCCAAAAATAAAAAAAACGAAGATCTAAGTTGCGCATAAAATTCTCACTCCAAACAGTCTTAATTTGGGCGTTTCAAAACTCTTTTTACAAGCTATTACATCCCTTTTCTTTTTATCTATCAATTTGCCAAGCTCAAAATCACGCATAAGCGCATAAGTTTCCTCTAAACGATGCAACCCGCTTTCCAAGGTTGAAATTGCAAGTTTTTCCATCTCTGCCGCGATTTCCTTTGTCGTTGTTTTGAGCGACTTTTTTGCCGCTTCAAAGCCCTCTGTGGTAAAGTATTCCAAAACCGAATTAGGAATATCTGCCGCCTTGAAATTTTTCAGTTCTGTATCTCCCAATTTTCCCAAAATATCGCTTTGCAAATTCCCCTCGTCATCCAAAACCGCATTTAAAAATCTTTTGCTTATCAAATTATTGATTCCCCAATGCGTATTCACGGAAAATTCCAAAATAAAATTGTATTGAACAAAAACTCTCCCACTCGGAACAAAATCGCAAACAACGCACGCAACTGTTCCAAAATCATCGTTCAAAGCCTTGTCAAAAAGCCTTTGCATTATAGGGTGTTCCCAGTGGAAAAATTCCACATTCTCATAATTTAAAGCCGTTTCTCTTTTTGTTGCAACAGTTATGGAACAACCATCGGATTCCGACATTTCTCCGTTTTCCGTTGAACGCAAATTCTCCACCCCCAAAAGCGTTGCATGGTCGGGCTGCTCAGGAGCTCCTTTAAAGACAAAACTATCCGCGTAAATGCCTTTTTGAACATCTACATCCAGCCTTTCCAGCATATTGAACGCAAATGGCAAAAGTTCCTCATTCAAATCCATTCTTTTAGCTTCTGTTAGCAGTTCTTCGGAGAATTTTTTGTTTTGTGAATTGAATTCCAGCAACCTATCTCTGCCCTTTTCCGTTTTTTCGTTCAGCAAAAGCATCTCTTTTTTGCCACGAGGTAAAAATTCCTTTACAAATTTATTGAACTTCCTTGCAGGGCTTTCCAAATAGCTTTTCAGTTCATCTTCAAATTTGGCGTAAATCTCGCCGCCACCCATCAAGGAATGTTCAAAAATACCCAGAGCTTCGTGATACCAAAGGTAGAGCATTTCCGTTTTGCTCTTTTTGACATACGGAACATGTATGTAAATTTCTTCCGCTTGCCCAATGCGGTCTAAACGTCCAATACGCTGTTCCAGCAAAGAGGAATCTTCGGGCAAATCAAAAAGCACCAAATGCTGCGCACTCTGAAAATTTCTGCCCTCCGAGCCTATTTCAGACGATAATAATATATTAGGGCCATCTAGTTGCATCCATTCCGCCGCAGCTTTATCGCGTTCCAAGGAATTTTCCCCTTCTTTGAAGGCAACTGCGGTATTCTCTCCGTTCTTCTCGTTCAAAAGCAAAAGCAACTCGTTAACCTGCTTAGAGGAAGAACAGATGAGAAGAACTTTATCCTTTTTATGCTCGCTTACATAGGAGCAAAGCCAAGAATGAAGAGTTCCGTTTTCAAGGGAATACATCTTCAAAATCCTCTTGGGAAATCCTTTAACGCTCTTGCGTGTATTGCGAAATACCGAGGAGCCGGTGCCAAGAGCATCTATAACGCGCCTCATCCATTCCGCAGCGGTCAAAGATAAATCCGCTTTTATGGGCAGCCACGAACTTATGGGCGAATTTTTTGGAATGTTTTTTCGCAGTGCCTCCCACGAAATTTCCGCATCGGAATCAAGTGCGATTTTAGATAAATCCTCTGCTACCTTTTTATAGCTGTCCTGATTTTTTTCAAATTCTTCCCAATTCTGAAAACGTGCGCTATCCAAAAGTTTTAACCTATAAAAGTAAGCTTCTGGTGCAAGCTGTATTGGAGTTCCGGAGAGCAAAAGCAAACCCGCTGCTTTTTGCGAAAGTTTTTCAGCAAAATTATATTCCTCATTTGCGCCCTTAGAGGTTTTCACAAGACGATGCGCCTCGTCTATAATCAGCAAATCCCAAGGGGCTTCCAAGGCGGCGGCAGCCATATAACTATCAGCGAGCAAAAATTCCAGCGAGCATAAAATAGTGTCGTGGAGCAAAAACACATTTTGCAAATCCGAAACATTTCTTCTATACTCATAAATATAATCTTCATCTATGTTTGAAAACCAATGATTAAATTTTTTCCCAAATTCAATTATCCATTGATTTTTCAAATGCTCTGGAACAATTATCAAGGTTCTCTTTATTTTACCCTCGGTTTGAAGAATATTCCAAATCAAACCGCTTTCTATAGTTTTACCAAGCCCAACCTCATCGGAGAGCATCAATCTAGGCAAAGAGACATCTCTCGTCGCTCTAAAACCCAAATAAAGCTGGTGCGGCAACATTCTCAACTTTGGACCGAGCATACCTTTAACTAATGACGACTCCCATGTTCCACGTAGTTTTGCGGCTTGTTCCTTTAAACAAAAATCAAAATTGCTGGAAAAATTTTTAGCGAGCAATTTATCTAAAATTTCCGCAGAACTATCTTCACCTTGTTGCTTAAATCCAAGCGTATCTTCAGAAATCACCTTATCCTTGCTTCTGTAATATAAAAGCCCATCTTCTTCAGTAATTTTTTCAACAAAAAGAGATACGCCTTTAATTGAAGTGGCTTTTTCCCCTATTTTTAAAATATAACGGTTTAGCGGAGGTTCGTCTTTAGAATTGTAAATCCTCAGTTCACCAGAAACAATAAAGAGCAAAGTTACAGTCCTAAAATCCGTTTTAATAACTTGCCCAACACCCAATTCCGGCTCCGTTTTGCTCGTCCATTTTTGACCTATTGTAAATTTAGGCACTATATCCCCATCACACTTTTGCTTGAGCAATGGCTAATTTTTTCTGTAACTCTTTACTGTCTGGGTTGCGAGCCAGTAATTCTTTATATACCGCCACAGCTTTATGCGGGAGACCTTGCCTCATGTAAAGCTCCGCTAGAGTCGGAGTTGGATTCTGAGCAAGAATATCATCATCCTCTTCGGGCGGCAGGCCTTCTGCAAGCAGTGAATCCATATCCCCGGTCAAATCGGGAAGGTTATCAGCCTTGTCCGCGAGTTGTTCCGCTATCAAATCATCTAAATTTGGTACCGATTTTTTTGCAGCTACTTTTCTCGTAGTAGTTCTTTTTGTAGCAGGTTTTGCAACTGGTTTTGTAGCTGGTTTCGCAGCTACTTTTCTCGTAGTTGCTCTTTTCGTAGCGTGTTTTGCCGGAGCAGTAGGAGCGGTATCCTCTTCGGGCGGTAAACCCTTTGCAAGCAGTGAGTCCATGTCTCCGGTTAAGTCGGGAAGGTTATCCGCCTTATCCGCGAGTTGTTCCGCTATCAAGGCATCTAAATTGGGGGCGGCTTTTGCAGCGGGTTTTGCTGGGGCGGCTGGGGCGGTATCTTCTTCGGGCGGTAAGCCTTTAGCAAGCAACGAGTCCATGTCTCCAGTTAAGTCGGGAAGATTTTCCTCTTTGTCCGCAAGTTGTTCCGCTATCAAATCGTCTAAGTTGGGAGCAGCTTTTGCAGCGGGTTTTGCCGGGGCGACTGGTGCAGTATCCTCTTCCGGCGGCAAGCCTTTGGCAAGCAGGGAGTCCATATCCCCGGTTAAGTCGGGAAGGTTCTCTGCCTTGTCCGCAAGTTGTTCGGCTATCAAATCGTCTAAGTTCGGAGCGGATTTTGCAGCGGGTTTTGCCGGGGCAGGTGTATCTTCTTCGGGCGGCAAGCCTTTGGCAAGCAGGGAGTCCATATCCCCGGTTAAGTCGGGAAGGTTATCCGCTTTGTCAGAAAGTTGTTCTGCTATCAAATCGTCTAAGTTCGGAGCGGATTTTGCAGCGGGTTTTGCTGGGGCAGGTGTATCTTCTTCCGGCGGTAAACCCTTTGCAAGCAACGAGTCCATATCCCCGGTCAAATCGGGAAGGTTATCCGCTTTGTCCGCAAGTTGTTCCGCTATCAAATCGTCTAAGTTCGGAGCGGCTTTTGCAGCGGGGGCAGCTGGGGCGGTATCTTCTTCCGGCGGTAAACCCTTTGCAAGCAATGAGTCCATGTCTCCGGTTAAGTCGGGAAGATTTTCCTCTTTGTCCGCAAGTTGTTCCGCTATCAAATCGTCTAAGTTGGGGGCGGCTTTTGTAGCGGGGGCAGCTGGGGCGGTATCTTCTTCCGGCGGTAAACCCTTTGCAAGCAACGAATCCATATCCCCGGTCAAATCGGGAAGGTTATCCGCTTTGTCAGAAAGTTGTTCCGCTATCAAATCGTCTAAGTTCGGAGCGGCTTTTGCAGCGGGGGCGGCTGGGGCGGTATCTTCTTCGGGAGGTAAGCCTTTAGCAAGCAACGAGTCCATGTCTCCGGTTAAGTCGGGAAGGTTATCCGCCTTGTCAGAAAGTTGTTCCGCTATCAAATCGTCTAAGTTTGGAGCGGCTTTTGCAGCGGGTTTTGCTGGTGCAGCAGGAGCGGTATCTTCTTCGGGCGGTAAACCCTTTGCAAGCAACGAATCCATGTCTCCGGTTAAGTCGGGAAGGTTATCCGCTTTGTCAGAAAGTTGTTCTGCTATCAAATCGTCTAAGTTCGGAGCGGCTTTTGTAGCGGGTTTTGCTGGGGCGGCTGGGGCAGT
>JAITFO010000114.1 GCA_031281265.1 Candidatus Fibrimonadaceae bacterium | reverse complement strand
TATCTTCAACAATTTGCTCACCCTCAATATCGTCCAAGCAAACCGCAAATTCGTCCCCGCCAAGGCGAACCACAACTCCAGGCATATCACCAAACACTTGCCTCAAAATTATTCCAGTGTTTTTAAGAACAAAATCGCCCTTTTCGTGCCCGTAGGTATCATTTATCTGTTTAAAAGAATCTAGGTCTATTATTAAAAAAGCAATTTTCTTTTCTTGCTCCACCGGTTTTAATATATTTTCCAATGATAAGGTAAAGAAATAACGGTTATTGAGCTTTGTCAATTCATCTGTGAAACTTCTCTTAATCGCATAATTTATTTTGTATTCCATTTTTCTAAAACTCTCTATAAGGGCATCGTATTGCTTAATATGGGTTAAGTCTAGATTTTTGAATGAAACGTTTAATAGGGTAAAGTTATCCGCCGCCGCAATTATCTTTGATATAGGCAAAATAAAAATTCTCCTGATTAAAAAAGTTAGCAGCAAAAATACTGCTATAAGAAACAAGCCACCCGTAAACACAAGTTTTGCTTCAACTTCTTTTATATTGTCATTTATATCCGACATTTCCTTATCTGCACCAACAAAAGCAACAACGTCGCCTTTTGAATTTTTTACAGATATATAGGAATATGCAAGCCAGCCTCCATAATCGGGATAGTAACCCATTTTAGAGACACTCGTCTCTGACTTGTCTTTCAATTTATTTATAATATTGGTATCAAAATCGCTAATGGGCAGTTTTTCCAAAAATCCGGATTTGCCCGCATGGTCTCTAGCGTTTAGATAAAATTCTATAGAATCGTCATGCTGTATATTCATAACGTAAAGATATCTCATTCCCGTTTTTTTAAGCAAATTATCTATTATGTCATCCCATTTATCATAATAGGCATTTTTTTCCCTTCTTTTTAAATCCAATTCTATGCTGTCTCCGTCCAAAATTTCCGAATATGTCAAAACTAGAGTATGCATCTGTTCCAAATTCCAATTTATGACGTCTTCCTTTAATTTTGTAAAATTGAAAAACAAAAACAAGCCAATTGAAATCAAAAGCACTATAAAAACCGAAGAAACTATGGCTTTGGTAAGGTCTCTGGATTTATGAACATTTAATTTTTCCGTAATCCTAGTAGATTTTTCTGTAATACTCATATGGCCATAAATTACTAAATTAAACTTTGGTGCAAAAGAAATTAAAGCATATAGCCGTTATAATGGATGGTAATGGACGCTGGGCAAAATCCAGAGGAATGGAGAGATTTTTAGGCCATAGGCAAGGGACAAAAGCCACGGTAGCTACCGTTGAAGCTGGCGTGGACCTAGGTTTAGAGCATTTAACCCTTTTTGTCTTTAGCTCGGAAAACTGGCAACGCCCACGGATTGAAGTTGAGTATTTGATGAACCTTTTGGTTGAAATGGTGGCACAGGAACTCCCTCATCTGATGGAAAAGAACGTAAAGCTCTGCGTGATAGGCAATTTGAACAAACTCCCAGAAAAACCTCGCAAAAAACTTCAGGAAGCTATAGATAAAACCTCGCAAAATTCAGGAATGCAGCTGAATTTGGCAATATCTTACGGCGGAAGGATGGAAATTGTAAATGCGGCAAAGGAAATAGCAAAACTTGTAAAAAAAGGCGAGCTTGACACAGAAACTCTGGACGAAGCGGAATTTGCAAAGCATTTGTATTTGCGAGACGCGCCAGACCCGGATTTGGTTATACGCACAGGTGGAGAGTACAGGCTTTCTAACTACCTGCTATGGCAAGCGGCATACAGCGAACTCTTTGTAAGTGATGTGCTATGGCCAGATTTTACAAAAGAGGATTTTGCAAAAGCTGTTGAATTTTACAACGCAAGGCAAAGACGCTTTGGAAAAATTTTATAACTCCAATTTTCCAACAAAAGAAAACCTAGGCACAAAACCCTTATTGAGCTTGCCGTTCAAAGGCCAGGACAAATTTACGTGATTAACCACTCCTTGCACCAATTTTGACTTGGAAACCCTTAAACCCACCCCAGCCATATAAAGCAAATCACGTGGCTCAAAGCCACTTAGGCTGTCGGTCGCCTGCCCTGCCGTTAAGAATACCGCAAAAGATGGTATAAAAGAAAAAAATTCAAACTTTGGAAAATATCTCTGCTCTACTTTAAAAGCAAAAGTGTTTTCACCCACTAGATAGCGCGCAGGGAATCCGGGAAAAATATTGTCACCATCCAAATATAGCTGGCGTGTATAACTGCTTTTTTGCCACGAAGTTATTTGCGCTTTCAAAACCGAAGACCATTCTAAAGTTGGCTTAAAAATATATTCGCTGACCATTGTGCTGAACATATCTCTGATGGAATCGCCATTATAGTAAAATAGGCTTCGCTCGCTTGCCATAAAATAATGCTCTCTTGTGCCAAGCGACAGGTTTATTTTATGTTCAAAAAACCAATCATTGTCCATCGCTTTCAGTTCCTTAAAATTTTTTCCAACTACGCCTTTGATATAATAACCGTATTCCACATCTTCCGCCCATTTAACGCCGTGCAAATTATATCTTTTATCCAAGCGAATACGGCTTGCCGTCACGGAAAAACCGAGCCTGGAATCTTTTTGCAAGTTATCTGAATCGGAATTAATCCTATGAAAATCGTACCCCGCTCCCAAATATGTTTTAAACGAGGAACCGCCAAAAGAACGCAAAAGCCATAGAGACAGAGAATCTTCTTTTAAACCTTCTGCCACCGCTATAGGGATTGGATTTTTGCTCTCATAATATTTTTCATCTCTTTTTGACCAAAGCAAATCCGCATTGTACGACCACTGATTTTTTGAACGGCTGATAAACGGATAACCCAGCTCCAAACTTCTGGAAAATCCATCTGTATTTTCACTCAACAAAAAACCAAACTTATTATACGGAATCAAAAAATCCTCGCTTTTGTAAAGCAAATATTTTTGGTCTCTATCTTCATTATGTTCATAATAAAAACCAACCGAATGTCCAAACCCCAGTAAATTATTTTCCAAAAGCCCCACGGACCAAAGCCATTTTTCACCTGGTTTTCCAATTGAAAAAGCTGGCGCAAAAGTCCAGTTATCACTGGTTTCCACATATAGGTCTATGTATCCAAGCGAGTCCGGCCTAGCTTCAATTCTAGCATCCGAAATATAAGGCAAAGCTCGCAAATTTTTCTCTGCTTCTTGAATTTCCCTAAGCGATATCACACTCCCCTCTTCAAAAGGAAGCCTCCCCCTTATAACCGATTCCCTTGTGTTTATATGGAACCAATTTCCAAATTGGTATACTTTTTCTTCTATAGGCGTATTGACTACAGCATCTTCAAGAACATCCTTCGAGTGAATATGAATTTTTGAAATTTTCAGTGTATCTTGCGCAAAAGCAATTGAAACCACAAATATAGCGGTTAAAAATATTCGCATTTTTTTTCCAAAACACTTAGGTTCCCCATCAGTCTTTTTCTTTCTATTTCAACTGTTGGCGGGATACTCGCTAAATTCTCACCGGGGAAAGGCGTTGTTTGCGCAACTTCCAGGCAATAATCCATGCCTTCATCAAGATTTTTGGCCGCAACTTTAAGCCATGCCGCATATTCTTTATCGCCATCCCATCTCTCAACCTGCAAGGCAAACCAATCGCCATACATCTCAACTTCTTTAGCAAACATGTGAGGACGTTCAGGAGGGGTTAAATCCTCTCTGCGCCCGTAGATATGGTCTATCATCTCTTGCAATTCATAACTGCGATTAAACCAAGCCACGTTTGGGCCTGGGCAAATTGCCTGTGGAGCGTTTTCTGTTTTTTCTGCGTTCCAAAAAATCAAACCGCTGTTCCCAAGATGGTCGCAAATGCACTGTTTTGCATGAACTCTTTTTCGCATCGCTTCTTTTTTTTCTTCGTTTGCATCACTCTCTTCTATTTGCTTTAATTTACGCTCTTGATAAAAGCGGCTCGCTTTGCAAACAGGGGTTTCGCTAAATTCCGTGTTGTTCTGCAAAAAGCCCTTTCTGCACGGACTGCCGGGCGTTCCTTTTTCCGCTTGTTTTTTATGCCATATCTCAGAGCCTGAGCTTCGCAAATTGTTGAAAATTATATCCAGCGGAGAAGCATCACTCATATACAAATCTTCTGGTGTGGCTTTAATGAGCTGTTCCCTTGTTTCTTCATCAACGGGAGAAACTTCTGGCACAAGCAAAAATGGGCTACCCCAGCCTGTGCCATCTATGCCATAATATTCCCGCATTCTCAAATCTTCCGCATGGTTGCCAATGCCACCCTGCACAGTTACCTTTGGCGGTGGTGCTTCCTTTGCAGCATCTGTATTCCAACCTTTGGATTTGTAAAAATTTACAACTGTCTCCCTGAACTGATGCAAAAGCCCGCGCTGGGAATGAATTTCCTTTAATATGGTTGGGAGTAACTGCCCCTGGCTTGGGAAAGCATGGCCCCCGCAGTTAAGCCCGGATTCTATTCTGTACTCGCTCACTTCCAACCCTTTGCGTGCCAAAAATTTCCCTTGAATCAAAGCGGAGCGAAAGTCCGAAGCCTTTATTATAATTCTTTTGCCTAACTCCCCTGCGGCGTTTCTGTAAAATTCCTTGAACTGAGCCATATAGTTGTAAAGGCTCTGATTTATGCCTGCGCTAAAAACTATGGCGGAGTTTTTCAAAGAAGATTTTGCATAGCCTTTCAAAGCGGTTTTGGCATCTGTCCATTCTAAGCCCAAAGGCTCTTTGCCGTCTGGATTTGGAGGCAGGCGGTCTAGCTTAACCATTATGTTTACATCTATGGAGCCTTCTACCATGCCGTGATTTAGAGTGGCTTCTATCTCTTCCCTCTCGCTTTCGGGGGAATCCTTCATGCCCATCAGCTTCAAGTAGAGAACCCTTAAAGGGTGGCCGGTGGGGAGCATTTCAAAATATTTAGCTTTATCGTTTTTAGAAAAGAAAGGCTGTTTTTTTATCGCTTCAAAGCGAATTTTCACAACTTCTGCCAATGTGTTCAAATATGCGGTTATCCTCTTTGCCCTGCCGTCCAATTCACGGTGCGGAATAGGCTCATATTGCAGCTTGTATTCTTCCGCATAAATTTTGCGAAATCTCTCCAAAAGCAAATCGTCCACCAAAGACACAACAGAGGATATTCCAAACGGAGCTACCCTTGCAGGGGTATCTGCCGTATAACAAGTTCCCATAACAGGGATATGAAACGTATGCAACGCAGGAAACATTGTTTAAATGTAGAAAATTATTGCTGTAAATTCCACTTTATATGCTCATCTATAAAATCGTTGCCGTTGAATTTTAACCCAAAATGTTTTTCCATTTTTTCCAAAGAGAATAAACAGGGTTCCTTGCCCCAGCCTTTGTCTTCTTCTTCAATAACAGTTTTTGTTCCCGGACACATCGCAATAGCGCGCTGTGCTATGCTCTTCCAGCTTATCCATTCCGTGCCAAGCCCAAAGAACACTTCCTCGTTAAGGTCGCTTTTCAAAACGGCGGCATAGAGCTTTGCCAGCTGGGAAGCGTGTATAAACTGAGTGCCATCGTGTTTTGTTAAACGCACAGTCAGGTTTTCCTTCACCGCTTTAGCTATGTTAAAAAACCTGCGGTCGGGTTGGGTTATACCATCCGGAAAAGCCAAATGCCCAAAAGTATAGCCCGGGCGAATTACATTCCTCTTCATCTCAACGCTCGGAAAATTCTCCCCGTAGCCTTTTGAAAAACCGAGGACATAGGCCTCGCCAGCGAGTTTTGTTGAGCCATATAAATCTTGTGGCATGCAAACCATATTTTCGCTTGCGTTGTTGCGAATTTTGCCAAAAGCCGCCGTGCTGGATGTGTATATGAATTTTTTGCAACCGCTTTGCGCGGCAAATTCCAAGAGCTGAACGGTAGCGGCGGTATCGTTTGCGAGCATAGAGAGAGGGGTGTCTCCCCAGCCAAGTGCAATGTGAACGCAAGCCTCGCAGCCTTCCAACCCTTTTTTTATAGCTTCTGAATCCAGCAAACCCGCAGCTATCATCTCAACATTTTTCTGTTTTGCCAAACTCGGAATTTTACTAGGATTCCTCGCCAAAATTCTAAGGCTATGCCCTTGCTCCAAAAATTCCTTTGCAACAAAATGTCCAATAAAACCAGTACCACCCGTCAAAAAAATCTTCATTTTGTTTCTCCTAAAATAAGTCTGAACCAGGATTCACAGAATTTAGGAATTTACAGAATGGTACAATGTGGCACAACAACCCGATGCGTAAAAAAACACAATAATCCGTTGGGTAGGGGCGACCCTCGCGGTCGCCCATAAATGCGAACCGATTTGCATATAATTTCTATTTTTTATACAAATGAAAGTTTATTTAGACAATTGTTGCTTTAATCGTCCGTTTGATGACCAAAGCAATATTATGAATAGAATGGAAGCAGATGCTAAATTGTTTATACAAGAACAGATAAAAAATGGTGGTATAGATTTGGTTTGGTCTTCGGTGAATGAGTTTGAAAATAACGATAATCCTTCTTTTGAAAAAATGGAGAGAATAGCGGTTTGGAAACAAATAGCTACGGAACATTGTAATTTGAACGAAACTATTTTAGATAAAGCATTGGAATTAGAGAAAATTGGATTACATTCAAAAGATGCTTTACACGTAGCTTGTGCAATTTATTCCAAAGCCGATTTCTTTATTACAACGGATAAAAAGATTTTGAATAAAGATGTGACAGGAATATCTTTGGCAAATCCTAT
>JAITFO010000115.1 GCA_031281265.1 Candidatus Fibrimonadaceae bacterium | reverse complement strand
TCGTCTAAGTTCGGAGCGGCTTTTGTAGCGGGTTTTGCTGGGGCGGCTGGGGCAGTATCTTCTTCCGGCGGTAAACCCTTTGCAAGCAGTGAGTCCATGTCTCCGGTTAAGTCGGGAAGGTTATCCGCCTTGTCTGACAACTGTTCTGCTATCAAATCGTCTAAGTTCGGAGCAGCTTTTGCCTCTGCTGGTTTTGCAGCAGCGGTATCTTCTTCTGGCGGAATACCCTCATAGGTCATCAAGGTATCCAGTTCTTTGGTCAAATCGGGAAGGTTCTCTTTTGGCGTCAGCTGCTCCGCTACCAAATCGTCTATGCTTGGAGCCGCTTTTGTATCCTCTTCCGGCGGGATGCCCTCATAGGTCATCAAAGTATCCAGTTCTTTGGTCAAATCGGGAAGGTTCTCTTTTGGTGTCAGCTGCTCCGCTACCAAGTCGTCTATGCTTGGAGCCGCTTTTGTATCCTCTTCGGGCGGAATACCCTCATAGGTCATCAAAGTATCCAGTTCTTTGGTCAAATCGGGAAGGTTCTCTTTTGGCGTCAGCTGCTCCGCTACTAATTCGTCTATGCTTGGAGCCGCTGTTTCCGCAACGGGTTCTGCCGTAGCAACTTCTTTTGCGGGTTCCTCCGCAACGGCAACGGTATCGACTGGCGGAGTGTCTTCGTCTGTTAGCAAGGAATCCAGTTCGTTGGTCAAATCTGGGGCTTTTTCCGCAGGAGCTTTTTCTGCGGCAGGTTTTTCCTCGGGTGGAGCGGAAGCTGCCGGAGCAGGAGCCGCAGCCACAGCAGCGGCCACCGCTGGAACGGCAACTGGAGCGGAAGGCTCCGCTTTGGGCACATCTACAGGCTTTTTTGCTAATTCCCTTTTTGCTAATTCTTTTCCAATTACATTATCAAAGGTTTGCATAAGCAAATTTGAAATCTCAGTTTCATTCTTAATATCTTCTTCATTTAAAATGCTGTCCAACGCATCAAAAACAGACTGCGAATCGGGCGCGGCAGATGCGGCAGATACAATTTTTCGTATCTCTTGCGCATTAGTTTCAATCTTAACTTTTGGTTCTATGGCATTTAATATTTTTGCGTAAATTCCAGTTTTTGGCTGTTGCTCAAGCACCACCAGCGTTTCCAAAAGCAGTTTTTGCGCTGAAAGGCAAAATGGGTCTTGTTCTGCCACGGCTTCAAAATCAGCCTTTGCCCCTGCAAAATCACCGTTTTCAAAAAGTATGCGCCCTCTGGCGAGCCTGCCCGGCAAAAAGTTGGAGTTTATTTCAAGACCTTTGTTTACCACAGCTAGTGCCTCGTTCTTTTGCCCAGTGCCAGCTGCTAGCCTAAGCGCATCGGACAGACGAGCAAAAAGCAATGACTTTGGACGTTTATCCAATGCTTTTTTTAAACCTGCGATATCCATACTTCCTCAGGCTGTAATATAGTAAATATGCATAGTTGCATAAGGATCTTCTAAATATGCCGCCATAGGCGGCTTGGGAGATTAGCTACGGCGTTCAAAGTTCAGCAGGTTTTTCCCTTATTTTCGCAATAATATCTTCCATAACTTTTTGAAATTCCTCCAAATTTGCTTTCCTTGTTTCGAAGGGAAATGCATAACGTTCATCGTAAGGGCTATTTTTGGAAGAATAAATATAAAACGTTCCCCGTGACAAATCGTACCAAAAATCACTTTGTCTTATTTCTGGTACTCGTTCCCATTTATCAAGACAACAGGTATATAAAGCCTTTATAAAATCCAGCCATTCTTCTGTATTCAATTTAACATTATCAATCAATTCTCTTGGATTTTCGCTAAAATACCATACTACTCGTGCACCGTATAGTGTTCTGATTATTTCAAGTTCATATCCGCTTCGAACTTCTATCCTTTGAATTTTTAGTTCAAAATCACTCATAGGTTTCCCAATTTTTTTTTCGTATCTCGTTTTCAATTTAGTTAGAAACTCTGATTTATCTCCTTTTTTAATTTCCAGATAATGTTCCATAATTTCCAAATTTTCTTGATATTTTTTTTTAGAGTATTTTTCTGTGTCTATGTAGATTCTGTATTCAATATTACTTTCTTCTCGCATCCATTTTAACGTTCTTATCAATCGGTTACTTAGATATTCCTTATAACCCATACGGGTTTCTTTAATAAATTTTCCTTTTTCAAAATGAAGAATGGAATAATATTCGTGTATGTCGTTATATAAAGGTTTATCTATACCTATGGCTATTGAATCTGTGTACCAATTCAATTTGAATATTGAATCTTTTACATTGAAAGCAGATAAAAGCCCTTTCAATAAGCTTATAGAGCAATTTCCAATATATGTTATTGCCAATTCATTATCAACTATTTCATATATTGCATAATAACCTTTCGCTAATGATGAGCACCAATAATTTTTTGTATCTATCCATTCCCATTTACCTGTTTTTACCAGATGAGGATATAAAGGGTCTTCAGATTTAAATGGATATTGCTTACCTTTATATATAAAATAATCTGGAATTTGCTCGGTTGCATAAGACTTAATCGGTGCAAAAAGCGCAAAGAGAATTATTATTAGGCAGAGGGAGCGCATTGTGGAAAATGTAGAATTTTCTACATTGCCATTTATATCGCTTCTCCTCTGTATTAACTATGAAATATAAAACCATAAAAGCCATTCTATTAGCCTTGTTTTTGCTAAGCTGCGAAGAAAAGCAAGACGCTGCACAGAAATGCGATGCCGTATGCGAGCTTATAAGAGAGAATTTGAAAGCGGATTTCGAGCGTTTAACAAAAATGGTAACTTTTGGTGTTGACACTAAGCGCAAAGCGTATAGCTGTTTTTGGAGCGGTTTAATTACCGATGTCTCCGTATATAAACGCCCAACGGGCGCAGTTGTATTGTATAAGCCCTGGACTACTTTCCTTGACCTTGAATTCCAGGAGGCTGAACTCAGCGAGGAAGAATGGCAGAGCTTTATAAAATCTTTGTATATGTACCTTAATAAAGATTTTGGCGGTTCGTATGAAATGGAAGAAAAATATGAGAAAGGAAGCAACATCACTATAACTAGAGACTTCAGAGCCATTTACCCTCACCCCGATAAAAGGTATCCCGATGTAATTCACATATGGAAAACAGGCCCGTCCGACTGGGATGGCGTTGAAAAATTAATGGGCGGGATTGTTGCAAAAACAAGGGAGAGAGCCGCAAAGCCATTTGAGGAGAATCTAAGAGCGGAGTATCAGAAGAGATTCGGGGAACCCATCTCTGATATTGAACTTTCAATGAGGAGGGTGACATTCGCTATTACAAGCAATCGCACTCGTTCCTGCATTCAAGTGTCCCAGACAGAAACAGGTGCACTTGCGGACAATTCTGACGAAAAGGCAGAACTCAGCACGGGAGAATGGCTTGATTTTGTCAGGGCTCTGCACAAAAGCGATGTTAGCAAGCTGGAAAATAAGTATGGTGAACCTCCGGCAGAAGGAAAATGGGCTTTAGAGATCTACTCTTCCGGCAAATTGTATCCTATCGTAACAGAAGGCTTCGGCACTTACCCTCCCAACTGGGACGGGCTTAAGAAAACAATGGAGGACATGAACGCCAAGATAATAGAAAAGAGCAAGAAAGGGAAAAATGTGAGGGGCAGAAAATGAACAAAACCGCCACACTCCTCTTCCTCTGCACCGCCATTTTTGCCCAGCAAATAGGTACATTCACAGATACGAGAGACGGCAAAATATACGACAGTCTTGTTGACCCAAGAGATGGAAAAAAGTATGAGGTTGTGCAAATT
>JAITFO010000025.1 GCA_031281265.1 Candidatus Fibrimonadaceae bacterium | reverse complement strand
ATGGATTTTGGGGTTGCCGTCCCCCCCCCCCCCCCCCCCCCCATACGGGAAAGGTTCGTATTTTCTTTAAATTTTTTCATTACCAATAAGGAGGTAAACAATGAAAAATATCAAGATGGGCCCAAAATTCATCGGAGCCTTTTTAGTCATAGCCACCATTATAATTGGGTTAGGCTTTTTTCTAAAAGGCCAGATACACGAGCTTGATAAGCGAGACAGCATGATGTACAGTAGTGGCATAGTGCCGCTCACCCTTTTGATCACAACTGTGGAGCATGCTCAGGAGTTGCGCCTGTGCATGCGAAATTGGAGGCTCTCAAGAACTCCAGAGGAGCGTGCCAATGCTTTGAAAGAGATGATTCACGCTCACGGAGAGGTAACTGAAGCTGTTAACAAACAAATAGACCTTGTTGTAAAAGAAGAATCTAAACAGATGTTGAGGAAATATCAATCGTCAGTGGATGAGTATGTTAAAGAGGTGAATAAATTTACCACCTCTGCCAAAGAATTTACTGCTGAAGGGTTGAACTTAGATCATTATTCACAATCCTTTCTCAACTCTGCTGCCGAAATGGAGAGGCTACTTGAGGAAAACGTAAGTGCCAAAATCAAGGTAATCGATAATATGTCGCAAGAAAGCGACGAAATAGCCGCTAGAGCAGTTAACGTATCGTTAATTGCACCGCCGATAGCTGCGGTAGCTGCCCTGCTCTTGGGTGTATTTCTAACCATTTCCACCACGCGTCCCCTAAACATAGTTGTCAGCACTCTCTCCAAGATTGAGAAAGGGGATATGACCGCCCGTGCCGATCTTGAGCGTGAGGACGAGCTTGGCACGCTCTCCAAGGCTTTGGACAGCCTGTCCGCAAAGCTGCAGTCCATATTCAGGAACCTTCGTCAAAGCTCGGACACACTCGCAAGCTCGTCTGAAGAACTTTCCAGCGTTGGCAGGCAGGTTGCCAGTGCCGCTGAGGAGAATGTTTCACAGAGCACGACTGTTGCCAGTGCCGCCGAGGAGGCGGCGGTGAACATAAACGCAATGGCGAGCGGTGCGGAGGAGGCATCAGCGAGCGCAAGCGAGGTAGCAAGCGCAGCGGAGCAGATGTCCACGAATATGAACACCATAGCCGCCGCAATAGAGGAGATGAGCTCAAGCATAAGCGAAATATCCAACAATGCTGGTGATGCCAACAAGGTAGCCAACGAAGCCACGATCAAATCTAACGAGGCAACAGACGCAATGGGCAAGCTCAGTGCCGCCGCCAAGGAAATAGGGCATGTGACTGAGGTCATCAAAAAGATAGCGGACAAAACGAACCTGTTGGCTCTCAACGCCACGATAGAGGCAGCGAGTGCCGGGGAAGCCGGGAAAGGGTTTGCCGTTGTAGCTGGCGAAATCAAGGAGCTTGCGAACCAGAGCGCAGTGAGCGCAGACGACATAGCGCAGCGCATAGAAAGCATACAGGCAGGTACCATCGATGCCGTCACCGTGATAAAGAATGTGTCGGATATAATCGCAAATATAAACCATAGCGTTGAAGCTATATCCAGCCATGTTGGTCAGCAGACAAAGGCGAGCAACGAGATAGCGAGCAATGTTGCGCAGGCGAACACAGGGTCAAAACGCGTTGCTTCCGCTATAGGCGAAGTAGCCAAAGGCAGCAGGGACATAGCTCGCAACGCAAGCGAAGCTGCCAGAGGCTCAACCGTGATTAGCCAAAGTGTTGTTGGCATAACCCAGGGTGCAAAAGATAGTGCTTCGGGGGCAAGCCAAATCAACCAGAGTGCTAACGAACTTGCCAAGCTGGCATCCGATTTGAAGAACGTTTTGAGCCAGTTTAAAGTGTAAATTTTTTCTACATTTTTCTTTTCTGCATTCGCCCTTAAAGGGCGACTTTATTATATCAACATTCTACGGAGGTTTTATGCGCATTTTTGCGATTTGTGCCGCATTTTTATTATATTCCACGCTCTTTGCCGATGAACGCGCCGCATTGAGCATATTCACCGCTCCTGATAACGCGAGCGTATTTTTGGACGGCAATCCCGAAAAGGAGATTCAGAGAACTCCTTTTGAAAATCCCGCCATGCTAGGTGGCGAGCATTCCGTTCTAATTGTTGCGCAGAGCGAGAGTTTTGTGCCCGCCTATTATGATTTTGTTTTGCAACCCGGCACTGGTTTGGAGATAAACCATGAATTTTTGCGGAGGAATCAGGTGTTTGCGGCTTATGCTCTATCACCAGCGGAATACCATATAGAGCTAAACTCCGGTTTTTTGTATTTCTACAATTTGGATTCAAATTCCGTTTCCAAAATCCCCTTTGATTTTCGCTTGGGTTTGCCGCTTGGCTTTGGGGCAAGGCTTGCGTTTCCGGTGCAGGAGCTGGCGGTAAAAAATTTTCTGCTCGGCTTGCAATACAATTACTTCCCGTTGCAGATGGGAATTGCCGCAGACTGGATAAGCCCAAGAGGTTCGGGGTATTCTGCTATTCGCCTTGCGCTTTTGGCGGAGCAGAATATATGGATTTTAAACTCGCTGGAAAATTTGGTCTATGAATATTCAAAACAGGACAAAGCGGAATTTTATCTGCGCTTGGGAATGCCTATTCAACACGTGTTTTTGCCTTACTTGGCATTCAGGGAAAAAATTCACCTGCCGTTGAAAAGCCATTTGCTCTCGTTGGAGCCGGGCGCATTGCTGCAAGTGGGTAATAGATTTTCTTTGGAAATTGCTATTCCGCTTGCATTTGTGGGGGAAAACGCGAATAAGGGTTTTGGGTTTTATTTTGGTATTCATGCGGATTTTTCTTTTGACAAAAAAGCAAAAAAAGATGCTCATAGAGCGGGAATTGTTTGGGATGTAAATGAGGTGAGTAATAGTGAGTACAGAAAGTTTTGCGAAGAAAAGGGTTGCAATATAAAAGACGATGATTACCCTGTGCTATCTATTAGCTTGAGCGATGCCATAGCTTATTCAAAGTATGCTCAAAAAAGATTGCCTACAGCGCAGGAATGGAAAAGAGCCGCTGCTGCTTATGCGAATTTTGACGATGTTTGCGAAAATCCTAAATTGAAAAGGGTGAATGAAGGGCGTATTGTGAATGGGGTTAGGAATTTTGCGGGCAATACCGCTGTTTGGCTTTTGCCAGAAAATGAAAACCAGAACGTTGCAAAGTTTGCTGGCAGTTCTTACGGAGATTCACCGGAGGCTTGCAAAAGAAAAGCCGCTTTGACGGATATTTCTTCGCCAAACGGTAGCGAGTTTATAGGGATTAGGCTGGTGAGGGATTTATGGTAGCAAGGGAAGTAAACTTTGCTACGTTACCCTGAGTGTTTCGCATATTTTTATTTGTAATAACAGTAGCTTTTGTCTTTGCTAAAGACTGGAGGCATTACACAAATCAAAACACTGTTTACGATACCGCACACACAGGCGATGGAACTTTGTGGGCAGCTTTTAAATGGGGATTGCAGGAACTCTCCGCAAACGGGCAAATAACATCTTATATGCCGGGGAGCAATGGTATTGAAGCTGCCGATTTTGTTCAGCTATTTGCCTTGGCGGGCGGAGATATAATAGCGGTTTCTAAAAATGGGATTCTCGTTCGCAAAAGTGGCTATTCAAAAACCTTTCAAACCATCAGCAATTCTTATGTGGAAAAAAAGGGAACCGTTTTGCAATGCTTGGGAAAGAGAGCGGAGAATATACTGGTTTTGCCATTTGAGGATGCTTTGGCTTTTTTTGATTATGAGCAAAATCGGTCTGTATCTACAATTAGGCAAATAGGGGAGATTTCGCTTGGCGGTTCAAACATTAAGAGAATTGCTATAAAAAAGAATACTATATGGTTGGACTTGGGTACTGCAATTTGGAAAAGGGAAATTGATTGGAAAGAAATTCACAAAGACCTTCTTTTAACAGACCCAACTTCTTGGAAAAAAACAAATGAAAGTGAAATGCCCCCCGATGAAAAAAAATGCACGGAACTAGGTTCTGTTTCTTCCTCTCTTGGCGTTTCAAACTTCCCCTTGGAAAATGCAAACGCAATTTCCGTTTTATCCGGCGGTAGCGCGCTCGCATGGGGGGGTAATTACGGTTATTTTACAAGGATGCAAAATGGACAATGGTCACAGGCTATTATAGCGAATCAAAGCGGTTATGGAGACGACCAAAAAAATTATTCCACAAAATCTATAGCTATGCTCCCAAGCGGAGATTTTGCCATTGGATTTTGGGGAGCGGGCGTTGTAACTTATGACAGGAATTTTAACAGAAGTGGTTGGTTCCATTCCACCATTTCGGATGACAAGTGCCCCACTGCATACAGGGGTAGTGACCATGACGGTTGGACAATAGTTCAGGGCATAACTCCCGCTCCTGATAATTCGGGTTATATCTTCTCTTATTTCAGCGAGAAAAATTATGGCCTTGGTTTTGTGAACAATGGAAAAATCAACTGCAAAAAATCGGAAAAAGCGTCTTCTGGTTTTGCCAATCCCCTTATTGCGCGCTACGGCATAAGTGGAAAACAGGAGATTTACGTGGCTTGGAGAAATTCATTCGAATCAAAAGAAGGCGGAGTTGATTTTTATTCACCGGAGTTCGTGAAAAAATGGAGCTTTTCTTTTGGCTCGCCCATAGATTTTGCCTTTGACAGCAGAGGGATTTTGTGGGCGGTTTCTTCTGCTAAGATTTTTTATTTGGATAATGAAAAAGATGAATGGAAGGAACCGAGTTATATTCGTGGCTTTGACGGAGGTGTGATTTCCGCGTTGGGAGCAGATGCCCGGAATGGGTTGTGGATTGGAACTTTTGGCAATGGTGCCTACGCATTTTCTCAGATAAACGGTTCGCCAGATAGTTTAGCTGCAAAACGTTTTAGAATTAAAGATGGGCTTTTAAACGAAACTATCCACGATATAGCCATAGATACAATAAAGGGCTTGGTTTACTTTGCCCACGATTTAGGCGTTAGCATTTTTTCCACCGCTCTTGTTCGCAATACATCGGATTATATGCAAAGCGATGCGCCAAAACCCATAGCTTACCCAAATCCGTTCCGCCCTAGCTTGCACAATGTTTTAAAGATAGATTTCATAAGCGAAAGTTCTTCGCTTTACATTTTGGATTCCTCCGGCAAGCGTGTCCGGTTTTTTAAAGGAAGCGATTTGCAGGGTGGGATGGCAATTTGGGATGGAAGGAACGAGAGCGGAAAATTAGTTGCGCCCGGGCTATATTACTATATGGCTTCGGACAAAAAAAATGTAGCTAAGGGAAAAATTCTTGTTGAAAGGTAATAATAAGTGGCTCTAACCTCTTGTGGAATATCTGGCAGGGAGTGTTCGGCTTCGCTGGAATTGCTGAACGCAAATTCCAGCGAAGGCGGGATTTGCTGGTTCTATGGCGAAGCGGAGCCTAAAAATTTTAAAGCGGTTTACGAAAACAGGACAACGGTTTTAGTTCACAATTCAGGGAAAAGAATCATAGGCGTAGAGCATTTAAGCGCGGCCGCCCTAACATTCCCAAATTGCGAATTTGCGTTAAATGCCCCGCAAGGCGAATTGCCCCTATTAGACGGAAGCGCAAAATTGTGGAAAGAGGCGTTAAATGATATTGCAACCCCATCCAATTTAAATTTTTACGTCCCGCAAAAAAAACAATTTGAAATAGGAACGAATGAACGATATTTAAAATACGACGGGGCAACCACGGGGGGTTGCCCCAACATATTTCAAATACAATATATAATAAACCGTTTTGGGCAGGAATTCAGCGCAACCGTTCAAATAAAAACCCCAAACGATTTGGAAAAAATTTTCCTAGCGAGAACATTCATCTTTGAGCAAGAACTGCCAACCGCCAATCTATCCGAAAATCTCAGAAGCTGCGGTTTGCTTTTGCAGAGCGGCAAAAAAAACGATTTGCGTTTTGAAAACGAACCCGCCTACCATAAAATTTTGGACTTCTTGGGCGACATCAGCATCTATTCAAACGCCTTGCCTCTCGGCAAATTCACCATTTTAAACGGCGGCCATGAGTTGCATCATATCGCTATGAGAACTTTGTATAACGTTCTCCCCGTATAGCAAGGGGGGCTATTTATACAGCTACTGGCGCCTTAATGGCTGGCCATGAATCGTAATTTTCCAAAGTGAAATCTTCGTATTTAAATTCAAAAAGATTTTTTACATCGGGATTTATTTTCATCTGCGGCAGAGGTTTGGGCTGCCTTGAGAGCTGCAACTCCGCTTGCTCCAAATGGTTTTTATACAAGTGCAAATCCCCGAATGTATGCACATATTCACCTGGCTCATAGCCCAGCACTTGGCACAGCATAAGGGTTAGCAAAGCGTAGCTCGCTATGTTGAATGGCACTCCCAAAAATATATCTGCGGAGCGTTGATAGAGTTGGCAGCTCAATTTGTTGTTAGCCACATAGAATTGAAAAAGGCAGTGGCACGGTGGCAGAGCCATTTTATCTATTTCCCCAACATTCCAAGCGCAGACTATATGGCGGCGACTATCGGGATTGTTCTTTAGCGATTTTAAAATCTCGGAAATCTGGTCTATCTTTTCTCCGCTTGTGCTTTGCCAGCTTCTCCACTGCGCTCCATACACAGGCCCCAAATCGCCGTTTTCATTTTGCCATTCGTCCCATATACTTACTTTATGCTCGTGCAGAAATTTTGTGTTTGTGTCTCCTCGCAAAAACCAGAGCAGTTCCACGATGATAGATTTTAGATGTACTTTTTTTGTTGTCAAAAGCGGGAACCCTTTGCTCAAATCAAAGCGAATCTGCCGCCCAAAAACGCTCCACGTTCCGGTGCCAGTGCGGTCGCTCTTTTCCGCACCGCTCTCTTTAACGTCTTTTAATAAATTCAGGTAGGTTTGCATTTTTGTGCAAAAAATATAGAAAATAAACCAGACGCCCATACGCTACTTACTCGCTGGCGAATGTTGCTCTAAACGTCAACAGTTGTTTGCAAAATGAGGTAATGGCACAAATAATCACTCCATTACCTGTTTTTTTTATTATATTTGCTCGTATGGAAGAAAAAACAGAAAGAGAAAAATTAATAGCAGCTGAAATCCGAGCAATTGCCAAGGAAGCTTTTGCCGAGACCAATTTAATACTAAAAGAGCTATCTAGACGAATTGGTGGCATAGATGATAATCAAGGGTATCATGCCGAGCAGTATTTTCAAAACGCGTTAGCGGAAAATCTCGTATTTGGCGGCATTAAATACGATGTAATGGTTCCTAACTTAGCATATAAAGATAAGGATGGCGAAATAGAATTCGACATAGCTTTGATGAATGGGAATTCCATAGCTCTAATAGAGGTAAAAAATAGGATACATCCGAAGTTTGTGAGAGAATTAGCGGAAGATAGAATTGAAAAATTCAGGAAATTTTTTCCCAAATACAAAAATTTCAAAACCTATCTTGGTCTAGCTGGTTTTTCTTATAGCAAAAAAGTTTTGGAAGAAGCGAGAAAATACGGCATAGGCTTAATTAGGCAAAGAGGCGATACTGTTGAAATGAAAGCGGATAGTTTAAGGATGTACTGAAATGACCATACAAGAACAGGAACATATAAAGCAGAAAGGCTATAAAGAGGCGATGCACTACATTGCCAATGCAAAGGATTATTTGCAAAAAGCTGGCATAGATGAGGATGACCGCTACAAAAGCAAAAAATATGTCCGCACAGCTTGCGGCACGGCGTATCTCGGGGTTTTGGAAGCACTCAACACTTATTTACGGTTAAAAAATCCCGATGTGGTCAAGAGCAAAGAACCCAAAACCATAGATTTTTATAGAAGAAATTTGGCTAAGGAGAATAGAAAAGTGTTGAGCTCATTGAATACAGTATATACCTTTTTGCACATAGATGGTTATTATCAAGGTGTATTAGAAATGATGGCTATAAAAATAGGCTTTCAGAGAGCGCAGGAAATTATAGATTTAATCAAACCTGCGGGGGTAGCGCAATGAAAGCGAAAACGAAAGTGAAAGCGCTGAAAATGACTCCGAAACAACGCCTAATGCACAAGTTTATGCAATATATCCACTATTACGTTATGGATGAAATTCAATACGAATATAGACAAGAAGAGGAAAAAAAGAAATTAGCCGCTGAGAAAAAAAGGTTAGCCGCCAAAAAAAGGCGGTTGGCAAAGAAGCCACACCCGTAGTGTCAACCCCACGTGGTTGACACTACGCACCGCCCAAACCTTTTATCAACAACGTGCGAAAAATCACATAAAATCGCCTATTTTGTTGAAAATAAAAGAGTTAGCTTTGTTTTTTTTGGAAAAATTCTATATTTAATAATGTGCATTGTTTAAAATGACAGGGGTATCTATGAAAAAGGCTTATTTTAGAGCTACGATTTTGCTTTTGCTCGTATTGGCAAGCTCTGCGGCAGCGCAGTTTTACTTCTTGCCGCCTATGGATCCTGAATGGATAAGGAGAACCCCCAACGTTGTTGACTTGGACGATGGCAATAGGTCTTACCCCATGAAGGTGGATCAAAGCTCTAATGGTTGCGGCTGGTTTGTGCTAGATAATCCTAATTTGGCCGCCGTGCGTACCCACAGAATTGTAATTATGCCCGGTAAATATGGAACCATTCCTATTACAGATGAAACCCCTGATAGAATAGGCGTGAACGGTTTAACAGAAGGGCAGGACGCTTGGGCTGGAGAGCCAAAAATGCCTACGCCTATAATACTAAGCGAACAGGCCAGTATGATCTTTGATCCGGCTACTGGCTGGAGCTCAGTTAAGACACCCCAAGACTCTAAACGCTGCAACTACCACATGACCGCACTTATTTATGACACCGATATTAGCAGGTTTCCTAGTTCTTTTAGTCGATATAACTTAGAGTCCCAATACGATAATTGGATGGGTCTTAGAAGAGGGCTAGTAGAGCCTCAGCTCGTTCCAGAGAATGGCATCCCGAAAATGAAATGGGCCGGTCTAACGGGAGATGCTGCTGCTAAGTGGAATGAACCCGATTTTAACGATGCTTTTAGGTGCACTCCAAACAAAAACGCCTTGGTTTGCTACGATGTGCCTTTCACGAGAGACAACAGAAACGACAAGGGCTTGTGGACATTTGCCAGCGATTACCTCTGTTCAGATGAAACATTGGATCTTAAGTCGGAATACTTCACTTCAGTCAATGCTCAGAGCTTAGTCAGTGCAACTTCATTATGCCAAGGCCGCTCACCTATGCTATCTTTTGCTCCGGACAAGCTCAATGGGCGTAATGGATATACTAGAGGTGTGGCTGACCAGCAGACTCAATCCGTAATTACCGAGCTAAATTTAGGATGTACTTATGCTAACTGCCCAACCTGTGCCGACCGCAATCCAGAGCAACAAGATCTATGGGGTGCTGCTCCTCCGGCAGAGCCTGTTACTCCGTTCATCGACGACAAAATAAACACGTCTTGTTATGAAAGAGGATTGCATAGCACCTCCAAGACAGGTTCTTGCTCCACCCCTTACAGTGAGATGACTTTTAACGTAGAAGAATGTAGGAATCAAAATTGTGATCAGAAATATCCAAGCAAGACAGTACAACCCTTTTATAATGGAGACGCTCCTGGGGTATGGCATTGGGATTCTCGTAATGATAGAATGAGACCTAGGATGGAAAGCACTGTTAAAGCCGGCCCGAATTCGTTCTTCTGCTTTGAAAGCCATGCAACCTTTATATACGAACAGGGTCAGGAATTCTACTTCAGCGGTGATGATGATATTTGGGTGTTTATAGATGGCAACTTGGTTATAGACATAGGCGGTTGCCATTTGGCTACCCCTGGCTATGTTGCTTTGGATTCCATAGGTAAGCCGGGCAGGTGGCTGGGTTCCCAGCAAGTGAGCGGTAACGCTAAGAAACCTAAATATGAAGAACTTGTAGAAGGTCAAGAATACGATATTGACATCTTCTTCTGCGATCGCCGTACTAACGCGAGCAATATCCGTATATCCACCAATATGTATATAGTGCAGAAGAACGGCCTTATGGTAAAGGGCGATGCCAAAGGTGGCGGCGGAGCTGATATCTGCGTGGTGCAAAGCGGTTCTGGAACTTGCTCTTCGCTTTTGGGTAGCAGCGGTGGCTCAGGTGAAGAAAAGTGCGGTTCTGCAGTTGATGGCTGGATTGAATTCTATTTAGTCAACCGTAGTGGAACTGCTAGGTACCCTGGCCCAGTGGACTCAAGGCAAGGGCTTTCGTTAGGTGAAAATTGCGTAGCTACCGGCAATCCAAAAGAACTTCTATGCTTCGGTGGTGTGACGATTAATATGGAAACTGGTAAGGCTTGGGTGAACAATAGCAAAGTCTCAGGCTTGCCCGGCACGTGGTACTTATATGCAAAAGTTGTGGACTCAAAAAACCCTGACCGTGCTATAGAAGACGAAAAAGTAGCTACAATCACAACGACGACATTTGTCGGCATGGCTTATGGAGATATCAAGGATGGCAATACTTTGCTTACCAATAGATGCTCAAAAGATCTCGTTGCGGTCACCGGTGAGCTGGTTCCAGTCTGCTTCTCGTCTGGTGAGCAAGGTGGAAACACTTTCTACACCGCTGAGGTCGATTCTATTATAGGTAAGGCATTCAGATTAAAAACAGATGGCTTTTTAAGCGCCCCCGGTGGGTTTAGATTACAGGTGTATTGGGATTCCCTCGGCAACTCTCCGGTTGACTGGTCTGAGCCGCTGGTTTTGCCAAATCGCAATCCCCCATCCGATGCACCCGGAGCACCAAAACCAAATTCCGGCTCTGTACCCGGCGTGCTTGTCCTTTGGGTGACAGGTGCTTACGACCAAAACGTTGAGCCTGTTAATTATAAAGTTAATGTGAACGGCAAGGCAGATGATGAAGCGATTAAGTTGGAGTCCTTAATTCCAAGACTTCGTTGGGTAAGAGCACCTGGTGTTGATACCGCATTAACACCTGAATATACCAAATACAGCAAATGGAGAATAGAAGGAAACCCAGCCAGCGGGCCGCTTATGGAAAATAACGCTCATGTTCCTGCATGGGTGGGCGAATGGGTAACGCTCCATCTCCAAGCATATAACTACAAAAATAATAAGCTTTGCGCCACTTGCGACTTTCCTCTAACGCTGGATGCAGCAGAGGCAGCACCGCCTGTCACAGATGATCGTGGTGGGACAGTGACAGGTTCTGCCTTGATAAATACTCAGAATTTTAGGATAGTGAACGGAGAAGCTGCTTTGCAAATTGCTGGCAAAAGAGAAGTGATGGATCCCTCTAAAGCTTTTATTGTTGTGCGGAGCGAATTCAATAGATTAGCGGATGCTCGGTGGACTGACCTTCAATTCCAGGAACCTCCCACTCCATTCCCAGAAAGAGCTGAGATATTTGACGATGACGGTGATGGCATTGGCGATAGGTTGGTGATAACTTATAACCGTCTCTTTAGGCGAGACAGCCTTCCAAACGCTATAGAAGTGCAATGGGACAAAGGCACGGATAAAGACACCTTGGGCAGAGTCGTTTACGGCATAACCAAGCGCGAATATGACCCAGATAGAAAAGAACTTGCATATAAGGCCGTTGTTGCTCCGGGAGGAGACACAGCTACCTATTATCGCGAAAACGTTAAATATTGGACAAAGTATTTCAGAAACGTCACTGAAGCTACCTTAGACGGCCGTAGGAATTTTACCAAAGTGCAAATGATGGAAGGTAAAGATGTGATAGAACTCAAGCTAGGCCCCAACAAAGACAATCCTGAACCTAGTGTACAATTCAGCAAGGATGTCCTAACTAGGAATGATGGCGCCAAATTAAACAGCTGGGCGTCTTTTAAAACTGGCAGACCAGAAAGGCTAGTTAACGTTCCTCTACCGGGTAGCATAGACGATAAGATACCAGCCATAGTTGTAAGTGCTAGGTATGGAGCTGGAGACGTAGAGGGTTGCGGTACTCATGGCGGGAATCCTTGCCGCGATAAGGTAGTTCTTCAGTTCTCCGAGCCGGTTAAGATGGACCCCAGTGCAATTGCAGCTGGCGTAGGCAATGAAGAGGTGATAAACCCATTTGCTTATCGGCTCAACGATTTAGGTCAAACCGATTGGAAAATTCTCGATGCTTCAGTTACACCTACTATGAAGGCGAATTACTTGAACTCCAGAATTGAACGGCCAGCCGACCCAAATGGCGATTCCATAGTCACCTTTACCTTTGACCGCTGGAGGTCACCGGGCAACAACTCATCAACCCCAATGCCTTTGGACTCGGTTAAATTCGCCTACGTTGGGAAATACAACTTTGCAAGGAATATCCTTTTGGATATAAACAACAACCCGCCAAACATAAATGAGATTGGCAGGCAGATAGTGGGTCGCAGACCCTTTACTCCAGATAAAGTGCCTATAGGCGAGATTGACCCGAATAATCCGAATTATTATCCGGATAAGATAAAAGAGACTTTGAAGAATAACGATAGCGATGGTGATTATAGCTACCTGTTCAACAAAGACAGGCCAATAGAGTTGCTCCCTGTTCCTCCAGATTGCGATGCCGTTTGCATTAAAAGGGATTATCCGGGAACTATAGGCATGGTGTTCAACCCCGATGTAGCCAGCCAGATTTCGGATTTGGAAAGTGAGTATGGGCCAATAAGTGATGACGACATCAAATTTTACCCCAAGGCATTCTTCCACACCAACCTTGGACTTTACGTGGCAGACAACATCTTCCCAGATGGCATAAAGTGCAGCGACCCAATTTTCCCGCGCAACGGTAAGGGACAACCTTCTTGCAGGGATGGTAAGAGCAAGTTCTACATAGCCTGGGATATGAAGGACATGAAAGGTCGCTTTGTAGGCACAGGTGCTTATGTTGGTATATATGACTTCTACTGGGAAGTATATATCAATGCTCCGCACAAAGGCGTAGTAGGGCCGCAGAGGCAGGAAAGCATCGAAAGAAAGGTTGAGATGCACGGCGTAAAACGCGTAAAATTAAAATTGTAAATTAGTATGGTGAAAAAAATTAGATTGTTGTTATTACTGCTCGCCAGCAATGCGCTGGCGCAGCTACAGGCTTACAACTTTTACTTTTTGCCGCCGCACGATGACGAATGGACGCTCGGTACTCCTTACCTTGTTTGGAGAGAAAATAACGTTGAGTATAAGGAGGCGTTATCCGTTGACAGCCGTTGCGGTTGGTACAGATATACCTTCAACGGGAGCGTTCCCGATGGCAACGCTTGGGTTTGGTTAAACACCAAGCCCGATGACCAAGTGGGTGCTTATGGTTTGGACGAGGACCCTGTTGAATGGGCAAACAACAGACCAACTCCGTTTAACTTGGCGGAGAAATTTGGCGAGAACCGCGAAGTGTTCTTTGACCCGGAATTAGGCGAAAAAGGAAAAGAAAGCGGCTGGACGCCTATCTACTCAGGCAAAGAAGGTATTTGCAGATACAAATTCGCCGCTATTATATACCACACAAACGACAGTGCGAACAGAGCATTCACCACTTACGGTGGCAGAAGAACAAGCGAAGTTGAGGGCATTGTCAGAGGCATTGCCAAGCCCACGCTTGAGAATGGCAAAATACAATTCAATACCGCCCGAGGCACCGATTGGACGGCAGAAAACTTTAGAGATGCCTTTAAAGACACTCCGACCAAAAACGTCCAGCGTTGCTTTGATATGCCCTTTACGCGGAGAGGTTCTTTGTGGGAATTTGATGCCTTGTATTTTTGCCAGGACGGAACCACGGACTATGACAATCGATGCTCTGCCTCAGGCGGCCGCGTAGGTGCATTTTACCCGCCTAGCCTTATGAAGGATATTGATGAATATGGGGATTATAGAGAAAGATATAGCATGATGAAACGTGCGGAGACCCCCTATTTATGTGGCAATAACAGTCGGTGTTTAGGTCATGTTGCGGGTGATGTAGAAGATTCGTTGCGTGGGCGCAGGGTGTATGATGCGGAAATGGATGTTAGACCTGATGACTGCGTTAATATGTGGTGTTTTGACAGGGGCTGGTATGGCGGCAACTGCCCTGGAACTGGCCGCACCCCCGAAACCAGTGCCACTTACATTCCCACAGCCAACAGAACTTCTCCAGCTACGGTTGGCGATTTAAGCTTTGTTAATTCCACCACCTCCAAAGAAGATATTGACAGTTACATGGAAACTATCTGCTGGAAACCTTTTAAGGCGGCCGCAGATACTGCTCGGAATTCCAAAGGAGACCTTTACGATTACGGGCACCCTGCACCTATGGCGAGCCATACTTCTAATAATCCACCTAGAATAAGCAGCCTTATGTGCTTTGAAAGCGCACCTGCAACCTTTATTTACAAACCGGGGCAGGAGTTCTTTTTCAGAGGTGATGACGATATTTGGGTGTTCATAAACAAACAGCTTGTTGTTGACCTTGGCGGCAGCCACGGCCCAGCTCCGGGATATGTACATTTGGATACCATAAAAACGCCCGAAAAACTTGTGCCGGGCAAGGAATACGATATAAACATATTCTTCTGCGACCGCCGCACATCGGGTAGCAATGTGCGTATATCCACCAATATGTATTTTACCCAGCAGAACGGTATTATTGCAAAGGGCGATGCTAAAGGCGGTGGTGCCAATATCTGCCTATTGCAGGATGGTGGCAATGGAAGCTGCGCTGCCGCGTTTTCCAGCGATGGGCCGCAACAGTCCTCGGAATTGTGCGGCAGTGCTGTTAATGGAAAAATTGAATTTTATATAATCAACCGCAAAGGAGATGATAAGCGTGATTTGAAGATTGATGATACAGATGCTTGCAAATCGCTTGGCAACCAAAAACTCCTTTGCTACGGTGGCGTAGAGGTTGATATGTCTACCGGCACGGCTAAGGTGGTAAATAAGGATGTTGTAGGTTTGCCCGGTACTTGGTACTTATACGCAAGAGTCAAAGAAGGTGAGGTGAAACCGCAACCCGAAGACATAAAGATAGCTACAATCACAACGGAGTCAAGCGTCAGAATGGCTTGGGGAGACATAAAAGACGGCTCGGTGAACGGAGCCACAGTTACGAATATATGCAAAAATCCTTCCATAGCGGCAACTGGCGAATTGGTTCCCGTTTGCTTCTCCGGCGGTGATTTTGATATTTCTGGCAAAATATTTTTGATAGATGATATTGAGGCGATAGGCGGCCGTGCGTTCAAGTTGGAAACAACGGGCTTTACCGTTGGAAATAGCAGGTTAAAGGTGTTTTTTGATTCCCTTGGAACTTCTCCGGTTCGCACAGACACCGCGCTCACAATACCTATAATAGAAGCGATGGCAAGGCCATACTCCGGCTCAAAACCCGGTGTGCTAGTCCTTTGGGTGACCGGCGATTATAATCAGGATGTGGATACCGCTTTTTATAAAGTAAATGTGTATGGCAGGCCGAGCGACCAAGAGGTTGTAATTAAATCCGTTATTCCACAGCTTCAATGGATAAGAGCAGCTAAAGCTACTGTTGGGTTAAAAACAGGCTTTAACTATGGCAGCAAATGGAAAACAGCTGGAGACCCGGAGAGCGGTATTCTTAGAAATGAGGATAACCATCCCGCACCTATATGGGTTGGCGAGGTTATAAAGCTCAACCTTAGGGCGCAACGAGATGGCAAAACCTGCAAAACCTGCAATTACCCTCTGTCTTTAAAAGCAGAAGCTAGAGCTCCTAACATATTTGGTAGCACTTTTTCAGAAAAAGATGGCAACCTAATAGTCTCTGCTGGCATGAATATAGTGAACGGAGAAGCGGAGATAGAGATAGCTGGCAAAAAGGACGTGCAGCACCCCTATTACGCTTATATTATTGTGCAGGGCGTAAGCACTCGGTCTGAAGTGATGTGGGATAGCCTTACGTTCCAAGAGCCGCCTACTCCATTCCCAGAAAGTGCGCGGATATTTGATGTGAACGGCGATGGCATTGGCGATAGCCTTGTGATAATTTATAACCGTGGCTTTAGGCGAGACAGCCTTCCAAACGCTATAGAAGTGAAATGGGACACATCCAAAGTGGTCACTTACGGCATAACCAAGCGCACATGGGATAAAGATAAAAACGACAGCGTATATGCGGCTGTTATTGAGCCTAGAGACACAGCCAAATATAGAGCTGATAATGTTAAGTATTGGACTCAGTATCTCAAAAACGTGGATTCAACGGCTTTGAGTAACCGTAAAAACCTTACCAAAACGGAGATAGAGGCCCTGAACGATACCATAATACTCAGGCGCGACCCCGACCCCAAAGAGGAAAAGCCTGTGAGCTTTAGCAAAAGCGTGCTTACAAGAAGCGAAATCGGCAAGATAGCCAACTGGGTATCTTTTGAATCTGGTGAAGGAACAAGGAAAAAGGTACAGAACATAGCCCTTTCCTACAATATAGAAGATAAGATACCAGCTATAGTTATAGGTGCTAGGTATTTAGCTGGCGAAATAGAAGGTTGCGGCCTTAGTGTTTCAAATCCTTGCCGCGACAAGCTAACACTTGAGTTCTCCGAACCGGTAATTATGGATACCTCCGCAGAAAGCCAAAGCCTAACCAAAGAACAGATAATAAACCCATTTGCCTATATGCTCCGTGATTATGACGGTTCTAAGAAATTTGATATTCTTACTTCTGGAGTGTTGCCAGATACTAAGTACTGGTACTCCAGAATTGAGCGCCCATCACCCGATCGCAACGATTCCATAGTGAACCTTATCTTTAACCGCTACAATGACGGCGTCAACAAATCCCCTACCCCAATGCCCGGAGACTCGGTTAAATTCGCAGCTGTTGGGAGAGAAACTGGCTTTATAAAGAATATACTTATGGATACAGAAGGCAACAGGCCCAACAAAAATGAAATTGGCAGGCAGATAGAAGGTCGCAAGCCCTTTAATCTTGAGAAGATACCCATTGGCGAGATTGACCCCAACTATCCCGATTATATAAAGAACATCATCGACGCTTTGGAGAGAAACGGCAGCGACGGCGATTTCAAGGATAGCTTGTTCAACAAAGATAGGCCCATAGAGTTGCTCCCTGTTCATCCTGATTGGAGTCTCAAGGATGTTTTGAGGGAATATCCGGGAACCGTAGGCATATTGTTGAACCCCGATATATTCAACGAGCTTGCGGATTTGGAAGAAAAATTTGGCCCGATATATGATAGCGATATAACGCTTTATCCCAGAGTATATTTCCACACCAACCTTGGACTTTACGTGGCAGACCGTCTTTTCCCCGGTGGCGTAAAATGCAACGACCCAATTTTCCCGCGCAACGACAAAGGCTTTCCCTCTTGCAGAGATAGCCGTAGCAAATTCTACATTGCTTGGGACATGAAAGACATGAAGGGCCGCTTTGTAGGTTCCGGTGCTTATGTAGGCTTATACGATTTCCGCTGGGAAGTGTTTGTAAGGCAAGCCGGCGCGCTGCTCGAGAAAGAAAAAATCGAGCGCAAAGTGGAAATGCACGGCGTAAAGCGTGTACGGAAGAAATAATACGTCAACAGCTGTTTGCAAAATGAGGTAAGGGCGTGATTAATCGCGCCCTTACCTCATTTTTTTATTATATTTACGGATATGACTCAAAAAGAGCAGGAACATATAAAGCAGAAAGGCTACAAAGAAGCTATGCACTACATTGCCAATGCTAAAGACGACTTGAAATTAGCTCGCCGCAATGGCAGATATTTTGATGAGACGAAGTATGTCAGTTCTGCGAGTGGCATAGCGTACAGAGGCGTTCTTAAGGCTTTGGATACTTGGTTGCAGCTAAAAGGCGTGGAAATACCAAAAAATTTTGATAGGAGCGAAGACAAGAACAAAGGCAAAAGCAGAACCATTGATTTTTATAGAACCCATTTGGCAAAAATGGATAAGAAGTTGCTGGGAGATCTCAACGCAGTTTACTGGTCTCTTCATTTGCTAGGCTACTATGACTGTTGCGCTATGACTAAGGTCATAGATGAAGGCTTTGAAGTTGTTGATGAGATACTTAAAAGAATAGAACCCGCAGGAGCAGCACAATGAGAGCACTGAGGCTAACCCCCCGCCAGCGTTTTTTGCACGGATTTATGGAATACATCCACGAATACATTAGAGACGATCTTGTATGTAAAGCGATTGCTCACGCTGAGAAAAAAAGATTGGCAAAAGAAAAAAGGCGGTTGGCAAGGGAACGCCGCGCGCCTACGTGCTAAAAATCACGTAAAACCGCCTATTTTGTTGAAAATCAAGGATTTACCTTTGTTTTTGCTGAAAAAATTCTATATTTATGTTGTGAAAAGGCTTATACCCTGCAAAATACCTATATTCGGAGGTTCTATGAACTCGATCAAAAAAATCGCTTTAACACTTTCTGTGCTGCTGGCACTACTAGCAGGGGATGCCTTTGCGCAGTGCAGTGGCAAAACGGTTTATATTAAACTGCCTAGCTCATGGGGCAGCAGCAGTTATATAATGTGGGAAGGTCAATTTAAGTCTATCACTGGAGTAAAAGAAGGCGAATGGACAAAGTTCACCCTTCCGACAGGCTTGTCAAACGATAATGCTACTAAGAGAGAGATTGTATTCTCTGACCAAAATATTTACAATAACCAAACTGTAAATATCAATACCATAACCAAACTTGTGTATTCAAATTCCAAAGATTTGGTCTCCAGCCCTGATGGGACTAAATTTTTATGCTCCGATTTTGGGCCAGATGGAACTTGGATAATGGAAGACCCAACCACCCCGGGCAAAACCGTCACTAGCACACAGCCACCTAATGCTCGTTACTTTTACTTTTTCCCTCCCAAAGAGGATGAATGGGTACTTGGCGTTCCATACCTTAAAATAGGCAGTGCAGCAGCGGTAGCTATGGAAGTTGACCCGGATAGATGCGGCTGGTATAAAGTGGTTTATTTCAACAGACCAGCTCCAAGCGGAGATGCTCGCATACTACTTGGAACAAAGGGCACAGATAAGTTGGGCATTAAAGGTGTTGACGAAGACCCTATGGATTGGGGTCCGGACGGGCCTACGCCTTTTGACCTGAAAAATTTATTTGATGCTAGATTGGGGGAAGACGTTCCGGGTAGCCTGTACTTTGTAGCGCAAAAAGGCGAAATTGAAGGCTGGACTACTTTTGACCCCAATGTAGAAGATCCGGGTCGTTGCGCTTACAAATTCGCCGCTAAAATTTACTTTAAGGGCACCACAGGCAATTCTTTCTCTAGGTGGGAGAGCGGCGCTAAACATGCCGAAGGTATTTGTAGAGGCTATGTACAGGAAACTCTAGGTGCGGATGGAAAAATGAAGTGGAAAGGGCAACCCTCTGATTGCAGAAAAGATGATGGTAGGTCCCACTACCAATGGGATAGTGAAACTGATTTTGTAAATGCTTTTAAAAGCACTCCGGGACAAAATGTGGAATTGTGCTATGATATGCCCTTTCAAAGACTGAAATCGAGTGGCTTATGGGAATTCGATGCTTTTTATATGTGCCCGGACGGAGAGGTTATGGATTACGAGGCTGACAGGCAAGGCACAAAAGGCTGCGTAGGGCATGGCGGCCCCGGAGCCAGAGGCGGCTTTTACCTGCCGAATACCGTGACCCGCATCGAACAAAACGGACAAACCTCTAAAGTTCCTCTGTCTTCTCTGCCAGGCACTACCTATAGTGGCAATAGGGTAGCCGTAAAAGACACTACTAAATGGTGCTACGACAGGGGCTGGTTTGGCTATGGTCAAGGCGATTTGACTGGCAAAAATACCGCTGCTGAAATCAACGCAGAAATGCAGAGAGTTTGTACTAGGCCATTTAGACAAGGTGAGATAGAGGATAATAACGACCCGATAGAATTCGAATGGTTGCCCGAACAAAAAGACGTGAAAGGGCTTTTGTGCTTTGAAAGCGCACCTGCGGAATTTATCTACCAGCCCGGGCAAGAGTTCTTTTTCCGTGGCGATGATGATATTTGGGTGTTCATCAACAACCAGCTAGTGCTTGACTTGGGCGGCAACCACATGCCAGCTCCGGGGTATATAAAACTGGATACCATAAGCAAGCCCACAAGGCTTGTAGAGGGCGAAAAATACGCGTTGAACATATTCTTCTGCGACCGCCGTGCGCCCGGTAGCAATGTGCGTATAACCACCAATATGTATTTCTCTCAGCAGAGCGGTATTATATTAAAAGGCGATGCAAAAGGTAGCGGTGGAGCCGATGTCTGCATACAGCAGGATGGCGGTTCTGGAAATTGCGCTGCGGTTGCCAGTGGCAGTACAGGCCCGCAAACACTGTGCGGCGACAAAACCGATTTAAGCTCAACAATTGCATTTTATATCAGGAACCGTAGCGGGTCTGTGGTATATGATTTGAATAGTACAACCTGCACCGCAACTGGAGTCCCCGGAGAACTCAGGTGCTATGGCGGTGTAACGGTCAATACAAAAACCGGAAACGCTAAGATCAACAACGAACTAGTCAATGGTTTAACTGGCACGTGGTATCTGTATGTAAAAGTGATAGACCCAAGAATCACGGGAGTAGAGGACGACAGAGTAGGAATTATCCAAGGCAAGTCGAGCATCAGAATGGCTTGGGGTGATATATGGGTATCGGAGCCAACCGAATCCAAAATTTTAGATAGATGCAAGAATCCCGCTACCGCATTAACTGGCGAATGGGTTCCAATCTGCATCTCAGACGGCAATCAAACAACGGCTACCCGTTTTGATGTAAATGGCTTGGCTAATGAGGTAGGTGGTCAGAGCTTTAAGTTGACCTCAACCAATAATCATAATGGAAACAGATTGTGGGCATCTTATGATTCCTTAGGCACATCTCCGGTTGATTTGAATTCCACTACATTCACAATACCCGGTGGCAACGGCGGAGCGCCTAAACCTAATTCCGGCTCTGTACCCGGTGTGCTTGTCCTTTGGGTGACCGGAGATTACGACCAGCAAATTGATTCCGATAATTATTACATAAATGTCAGCGGCAGAGCTGCTGATGAACGAGTCACTTTGACATCCTTAGTTCCACAGCTACAATGGACAAAAGCACTAGGTGGTGCTGCATTAGCAGCTGGCGCAAACAAGGGTAGCGTGTGGAATATCGATAACGATCCGGAGAGCGGCGTGAAAATGATAGAGGGTTCCCCAGCAGCTATATGGGTGGGTCAGTCTATAAAGCTCCATCTGCGGGCGCAACGAGATGGCAAAACCTGTACCACTTGCAATTACCCACTTTCTCTTACAGCAAAAGCAACGGGGAGTCCAACTGCTCCCACACAAATAGACGGTCAGCTCATAACTTCTCAGGGGTTAAATATAGTGAACGGAGAAGCGACTTTGGATATAGCTGGCAGAAGGACGGTGCAAGACCCCAACTTTGCTGATATTACCGTGCAGGGCGTAAGCGGCGTGTCTAAAATCAATTGGACCGAACTTCAGTTCGAGGAACCTCCGGTTCCAGTTCCAGAAAGCGTGCAGATATTTGACATGGATGGCGATGGTGTAGGCGATAGAGTTGTGATAGCTTATAACCAAGGCTTTAAACGAGATAGCCTTCCAAACGTTATAGAAGTGAAATGGGACACATCCCACGTGGTTCTTTATGGCAAAGGCGTATGGGACGAAACCAAAAAAGCATATCTGGCTGTTAAAGACACTGCTGCCAACCGTGCGTATTGGGCACCATATTTCAAAAATCCTATCAGCACAAGCGATTGGAAGAATGTAAGGGATACCATAGTACTCGATAAAGGTCCAGCTGGTGAACCTAGTGTGCGTTTCAGCAAGGACGTGCTAACAAGGAGCGAAAAGGGAACGATATCCTACTGGATATCTTTTACAACCAACAAAGGGGAAGTCACTATCTCCCCGACCCCTGCTATAGAAGATAAGATACCAGCCGTAGTTGTAAGTGCTATGTATTTAGCTGGCGATTTGGAAGGTTGCGGTGCTAGTAGTTTAAATCCGTGCCGCGATAGGGTGTCTCTCGTGTTCTCCGAACCGGTCAAGATAAGCGTAGCCAGCCCAAGTGATGATGAGCTGAGAAATCCATTTGCCTATAAGCTTATCGAAGGTAATGACAATCCCGCTTGGGATATCCTTAGAGGTTCAGCCATACCAACTGCGAACAGCGTGAGGTACGGCATCAGTCAATTGCGTCCATCCGAAAAGGGTGATTCCACAGCTCTCTTTACCTTTGACCGCTACAATGACGGTACGGGTAATAAATCTGGCACCCCAATGCCCGGAGACTCGGTTAAATTCGCAGCCCTTGGGAAGGGTTATGACGGCTTTGGAAGAACCATTCTTGCGGATCTCAACGGCAACGCGCCAAATCCAGAAGAAGATGGCAGGAAGTTAGAGGGTCGCAAGCCCTTTACTCCAGAAAAATTGCCCATCGGTGAGATTGACCCGAATTATCCGAATTATTACACGGATAAGATAAAAGAGACTTTGAAGGATAACAGCAACGGCAATCCTAACGATTATGCTAACCTGTTCAACAAAGACAGGCCAATAGAGTTGCTCCCTGTTCCTCCAGAGTGCAAAATCGATTGCATCAAGGAAAAGTATCCGGGAACTATCGGTATGGTGTTCAACCCCGATATACTCAACGAGCTTTCTGGTTTGGATGTACCTGATAAAGACATCACTATTTATCCTAGGGCATTCTTCCACACCAACCTTGGACTTTACGTGGCAGACAACATCTTCCCCAATGGCATAAAGTGCAACGACGCAATTTTCCCGATAGGCGATAAGGGAGAGCCTTCTTGCAAGGATAACCGTAGCCAATTCTACATCGCTTGGGATATGAAGGACACGAAAGGTCGCTTTGTAGGCTCCGGTGCTTATGTTGGCATATATGATTTCCGCTGGGAATTCACTACTCCCGCCACAGGGCTACAGAGAAGAGACGAAATCGAAAAGAAGGTTGAGATGCACGGCGTAAAGCGCACGAAATTAAAACAGTAATATAGCTTCCCCCCCAAGGGGGGATTTACTATATTCATTGCCATGAATAAAATTAAATTCCCCATTGTTGTTTTAACGGCAAGTTTATTTTTTGCCTGCGTTTCTCAGCAGATTGGTTTAAAAGAAAACTGGATAGACGAGCGAGATGTGATGGCTCTCAGAGATATGCCCATAGAGCAATGGGTTGAAAAGGCTGGCCTCCCGACCCTCGTTGAAATTGTAGGCGACACCAACATATATTACTACAACTACAGACCAACGCTCTATGCCGTGGCAGTCTACGACAGCACAACTTTTATCAAATCTTGGGGCACGGCAAGCGAACAGAAACCTAGCTTGGCAAATAAAGCCGATGTTTGGGGTAGCAGAAAAGATGTTATGCAGATAAAGGTATTAAAAGGGGCTGTTCTCTCCGCTATTGTGACCGAAGGCCCCGATAAAAAGGTTTTTATCCGCGATTTAAACGGCAACATAGTTTTGGATCCAAATTCGGGTTATAACACGAATATCTCCGATGAACAAAAGGTAAACAACTCTTTCAAGGAATTCAGCAAGATATTCAGCAACCTTCAGGGCGTAAAACCTGCGGCACCGCCGCCACAAGGGCAGCCACAGGGAGCTGCCCCAACGGTTGCCCCAACGGCCGCGCATCCGGTACCACCACCGCCGCCCGCACCTGCGGCGGCACATCCGGCACCACCGCCACCCGCACCTGCGGCGGCGCATCCGGCACCACCGCCACCCGCACCTGCCCCTACGGCACCGGCACCTAAACCTGCGCCAGCTCCGGCACCCGCTGCTGCCGCACCACCACCGCCGCCCGCACCTGCACCTACGGCACCGGCACAATAATGTTAGCATTCCCCCCGTTAGCCCTGCGGGCGGAAAAAACGGGGGGAGGAACGGAGATTTTGTTTAAAAATCTTCGTTCAAGGGGGGAACTGCAAGATCATTTCCCAAATACGGTTTCTGTCTCCGCTCCAGGCTGGGGCAATTAACATATCGGCTGGGGATTCGCCGCTCACTCTTTCTATGGCTATATCAGGTTGAACAATGCGGATAAATTCCGCTGCGGCTTTGCAATAATCCGCTAAGGATATCAGTTCTATTTTGCCCTCTTTGTATTCTTCCTCAAAGCGAGTTCCTTTAACTATGTGCAAAGGATGAATTTTTACCGCGGAAAATCCACATTCCTTGACAAGTTTTGCTGTGTTCGCAAAGTCATCCGCACTTTCGTGCGGCAACCCGATTATCACATGAGCCGTTGTGAGGAGTTTTGAATTTTTGCAAAGTAGAGCCGCTTTGCGGGCACATTCCGCAGTGTGGTTTCTGTTTATGTTTTTCAAAGTTTGGTCGTTTGCGGTTTGTACGCCTATCTCCACGATGATTGGTTTTATGCTGTTCAACTCGGCGAGCAATTCCACAACTTGCGAGGGCAGGCAATCCGGGCGCGTTCCAATGGCAATACCAGCAACGTCGCTGTGCAAAATTATGGGAGTAAAAATTTCGCGGAGTTTTTGAACAGGGGCGTGGGTGTTTGTGTAACTCTGAAAATAAGCTAAAATTCCTGTTTTATCATTTTTATTTTTTATGGCTTTTATCCCGCTTTCTAATTGTTGCAAAAGCGGTAATTCCGTTGCAGCCACTTGGCTGAATGAGTTGTTGTTGCAATATGCGCAACCGCCTTTCCCTACAGTTCCATCCAAATTCGGGCAGCTAAAACCAGCATTGAGCGCAACTTTGCGAACACGCCCAAACTGCGGGAAAATTTCTTTTAAAAAATCTTTGTAAGCTTTAGTTTCTTTTTCCACCTATCAAACCAGCTCTATGTGCCCAATATATCAGGTTAAAAACAGAGATGATGGCTGCGGCCACATAAGTTAAGCCAGCAGCGGTTAAAACCGAAGAAACAGCGTTTGTTTCGGCACCTTGTTTAACTATGCCTAAGCTTTGCAGCTGATGCTTTGCCCTTGCAGAAGCATCAAACTCAACAGGAACGGTTACCAGCGTGAATGCGGTTGCCGCGGCAAATAGCGCAACGCCCAAAACCGCGAGCCAATAACCCATTCCGGTATCTATTTCCGCACCTGCTCCGAGCATAATGCCTATTATAACGAGCCACGGCCCAAGATTGCTCCCTATATTTGCAACGGGCACTATAGCCGAGCGAACCCACATTGGAAAGTAATGCTGGGCGTGTTGAATTGCGTGCCCCACTTCGTGTGCGGCAACGCCTGCGGAAGCGGCTGAACGCCCGTTATAAACCGCCGGGCTTAAATTCAGAGTTTTGTTCAGGGGGTTGTAATGGTCGGAGAGAAATCCGCTGTGTTGATGTATGCTCACATCGGTTATGCCCATGCTGCGCAAAATTTGCTCCGCAACCTGTGCTCCCGTATAACCGCTGGAAATAGGGATTTTCTCGCCTTTTTTAAAACGGCTTTTCACCATAAAAGCCGCAACGCCAGAAAGAACAAGTCCCAGCAGAATAATCATCATATAAGTAGGATCATACACAGTAAGCACTCCTCTTTTTATGAAAATTTAAAATTTTTATACGAAAAAAACGCACCATTCAGTAAAAAAGAGGATATAATGCATATAAAAGAGGATATAATGCATAGAGGGGAATTTTCTAAGTTAAAATCGATGGTTTTTTCTGCGCTTTTGGAGTCTAGGATAGGGGTTTGCAAAAATCCTGTATGTTTTGGGTTAGACCCCGTTCTTTCGCTGATTCCTGCGGAGGCTGGTTCGCCAGAGGATAAGATTCGCAAATTCTATTTTGATATTTTGGAGGAATTTTTAAAGAGAAATATAATGCCCGCTGTTGCAAAACCAAATAGCGCGTATTATGAGTGTGTTAGCATTGGAGCTATGCAAGTTTTGGCGGAAATAATAGCTACTTATCGCAGAGAGGGGATATTGGTAATTTTGGATGCAAAAAGAGGTGATATAGGGAAGTCCAGCGAGGCTTATGCAAAAGCTGCTTTTGATGTTTATGGTGCAAATGCTGTAACCGTTAGCCCGTGGATGGGCAACGATTCTGTTAAGCCTTTTTTGAGAGAAGAAAATGGAGTTTATATATTGCTCAGAACATCAAATGCCGGAGCCGCAGATTTTCAGGATTTAAAACTTGCAAGTGATGGTGGAAAAGCGTACAAAGCCGTTGCGGAAAAAATTATAGAATGGGATAACTCCAGCGTTGGTGCGGTTGTAGGTGCGACTAATGTCCGCGAGCTTGCAGAGATTGCAAATTTTTTTTCCAGCCAAAAAAAAGAAATTCCTTTTTTGATTCCGGGTGTTTCTATCCCCGGTGTTCCGGGTGGGCAGGGGGGTGATGCAAAGGAAGTTATGAGCGCGCTCAGAGAAGGAGGTTTTAAAAAAAATATCCATGTCCTCAACAGTTCAAGCGGGCTTAGCTATGCGTGGCAAGCGAGCGGAAAGCCCAGCAATTACGCGAGTGCCTGCGCAGACGCTTTGGAAAGATTGGCGGAGGCTATATGAAATTTTTTCTTGCATTTTTAATTTTCTTTTTTTCCGCTTTATATGCAGCTCATCCTTTTGTTGGCGAAACATTGGATTACGAAATAAGCTGGGGATTTATTTCTGCTGGCAATGCGAGGTTGTTAGTTAGAGAAACAAAAAACGCAAACGAACTGGAAATAATTTCAAGAGCGTGGAATCATTCTTTTTTTAAAATACTCACCGTTGACGATACGGTAAAATCCACAGTTACCGCAGACAGCTTGATGCCAAAGGTTTTTAACCAAAGAATCAAAGAAGGTTCGTATATAAGGAATGCCCTTACCGTTTACAATTTTAAGGCAAAGAAAGCCTACATAAAAGACACGGCATACAAAGCCACGGAATTTAAGCACGGTTTAGATACGGCTATAACGCTGAACGGCGATGAACGTTGCATACTCTCTGCGTTTTATTTGGCGCGGACATTTAAAATGGAGCCGGGGGATACGGTTTATTTCAACGCCATAGGGGGCAAGAAGAAGTACCCGCTCAAGGTTATATGCCATAGAAGGGAAGAGATAAAAACCGCTTTTGGCAAAAAAAAATGCTTGGTTGTGGAACCTGTGATACTGGGTGACGGCCTATTTAAGGCTAAAGGCAAGCTCACAATTTGGCTAACGGATGACGAGGAGCGGCTCCCAGTGCTTATGAAGAGCGAAATAGCCATAGGCTCCATAAAAGCCTCTTTAATTAGCGTAACAAGGTAATCAGCATTTACTATATTGTATACGGTTCAATTTTATAGGATTAGTATGAGCAAAAGCATCTATGTGGGTAACCTCCCATTCGCATTCGGCAACGAACAACTAGGCGAATTATTCGCTGAATTCGGAGAGGTTAAAAGTGCCAAGGTCGTCATTGACCGCAACTCCAACCGTAGCAAAGGTTTTGGGTTTGTGGAAATGGACGAGGAAGTAGCAGACAAGGCTATTCAGGCTTTGAACGGGAAGAATGTTGGCAATAGGCCGCTTCGCGTTAATGAGTCTCAGCCACGCGAGCAACGCCCCCCACGCCAAGACAATCGTGACAACCGCCGCAGATAATTTTACATCTCCTTAATCGGGGCTATCCCCAGCATTTCAAGGGTGCTTCCCAAAACTTGCTGGGTACAGTAAACTAAAAATAATCTGGAATTTTCTTCAGCACTTCCTATCACACGGTTGTCGTGTAGGAATTTGTGAGCTGCTTCTGCAAGCTCTAGAGAGTATTGAGCTAGTATGTAAGGTTCCCTGCTTTCGCAGGCTATGTTTATTTTCTCCGCTTTGCGAGATAGCATCTTTATTAAATCGCAGGAACTCTGGTCTAGAAGCTCCTCGCTCTTGAATTGCAACTCTGCTATATTCTTGCCGCTCTTTCTCAATATGCTGCAAAGGCGAACGTGGGCGTTTTGAATGTAGGGGCCGGTTGCTCCCTCAAAGCTGAGGGCAGCGTCCCAATCGAATTTAACATCCATCAGGCGGCGGTTTTTCAGGTCGTTGAAAACTATGGCTCCAACGCCTATTTTAGTGGCTATTTCCTCTTTGTTCGCAAGCTCTGGATTTTTTTCGTTTATCACGGCCAAGATTTTTGCGGAAGCCGCTTCTATAACATCTCTTAAAAGGCTTGCTGTGCCGGTTCTAGTTTTGCCCTTTTCCCACTTACCTTCTTCGTTTTTGTGGAGTATTAAACCAAAGGGGATATGCTCGCAGTCGTTGCTCCACTCGTAGCCCATTTTGCCGAGCACGGCGAACACCTGTTTAAAATGCAAAGCCTGCCCGTTATCCACAACATATAGACACTTGTCAAAATCGAATTCTTTTTTGCGGTAAATGGCGGCGGCTAAATCGCGGGTTGCGTAAAGGGTGCTACCATCGCTTTTTCTTATAAGGCACGGCGGCATATCGTCACCCAAAGTAACCACATCACGCTCTTGGCTGTTCACCAGCAAGCCTTTGTTTTGCAGTTCCTCAACAACGGCTGGGATTTTATCCTCAAAAAAAGATTCGCCAGTGTAGTGGTCAAAGTCCACTCCCATTATTTTATAAATGCGGACTAATTCTTTTAAGGTTGCTTCTCTGAATGCAGCCCATAGTTTGCGGTAAAATTCATCGCCCTGTTCCAATTTTGCAAAAGCGTCTCGAGCTTTATCTTCCAGCTCCGGCTCCTTTTTGCACAGAGTGGAAAATGATGCGTAGAGTTTGTTCAATTCCTTTACGGTTAAGTTGGAAAGGGTTTGTTCATCGGTGGGTAAATTTTCTTTTAAATATATCACAATCAGTTTGCCAAATTGCGTACCCCAGTCCCCAAGGTGGTTTATACGCTCTACACGAAAGCCGTTTGCCTTGTGGATGCGAGCCAAGCTGTTGCCCAGCATTGTGCTACGCAAGTGGTGGAAGGCAAGCTCTTTGCCTATGTTGGGGGAGCTGTAGTCTATGGCTACGGTTTTATTTTTTGCAGGTGCAAATCCAAACTCCAATCCTTTTTCTTTTATTTCGTCTAAGATTATTTTTATAAAAGTTGCTTTGTCCACATAAAAATTCCAATAGCCGTTGATGGCTTCTGTTTTTGCAAAGCCTTGAGGTGCGGGGAATTTTGCTGCCAATTCCTCTGCTATGGCTTTGGGTGCTTTGCGCAATTTTTTTGCTAAGTTAAAGCAAGGCAGGCTCCAATCGCCGTGGGAGGAGTCGGGCGGAATGCTGAGCAGGGAAAGTGCTTCGGCAGCAGTCCAATAAGTGGTTTGCTCGGCGAGTTCCGCAATTTTGTTTTCAAAAGTAAACATGCAAAGAAAATTTAGAATTTCACTTTTACAATGTAAACTCCTTTAGTCGGGACTTGAATTAAGGATTCTCCCGATGAGAAAATGAGCTTTCCTTGCAGGTTGTAGACTTCTACTTTTGCATTGTTCGGGAGATCTTTGAGAACAAGGGTTTTGTCTATGAGCATAAGGGAAGTTTTGAACGAGGGAGTTTTTGCCACTTGCGGAATTGATATGGGCGTTTCTTCTTCTGAACTGCTGCTGCTCTCGATGCTAGAACTGCTTGCCGTGCTGGAACTACTTGCCACGCTAGAACTGCTTGCCACGCTTGAGCTGCTCGCAACGCTTGAGCTGCTTCGCGGCGAGGAGGAGCTGGAGCCGCCCACATAAACGATGTTGTCGCGGGGAACTTGCCCAGTCATATTATAGCCGAGGAAATAATCCACCCACGGTGGCTGATTATAACCGGAATGTTGCCACGTAGCAGCCAAACGGTACATCTTGTTTTGCATAAGCGTTGGTATTCCCTGCGAAGGAATTGCGCCTACTCCCGTGTGCGTGGTAGCCATAGTTGTTGTATATATTCTAATAGCACTGGAATTGGTTGTGGGCAATATGATCTCTTCGCGCCAATCGCCTAATATGTCGGCTTGCAGCACGGGGTTCTTTTTTGTGCCGCCTATGGAGGTTGCACCGCTGTGAGTTACCAATTCCGCTCTTGAGTATGTTCTTAAATTGTTGCCCGAACCTGCGGAGGCACTTACCTTAATCACAGTGCCATCCCAAGTTTCACGACCAGTATCGCCATCCCACCATACAGACATATTTATAGATAAATTGTTGGGCTTGCTGCCAAGCCGTGTTCCTTCTGCGGAATGAATATCCACAGTGCCAGAACCCCAACATTCATTGCCCGGATATTCAGGGTCTATATCTGCGCATAGAGCGCGACCTGTATCATCGCCTTGCGATACGCTCCATAGAATTTTCCCATCTGTGGCATCGTACATTTGCACTCCGTAAGGCGAAGTTTCCAAGCATCTGAACACTTGCAAACCTGCCCTGCTCGGAATGTGCTTGCTAACGTGCATTGCATCGCCGTGTCCGGTTCCATTGGAGAAAAAAGGTTTTCCTTCGCCGTTTATAGCCATAGCTCCCGTTATTATTATGTCTTTGCCGTTATGTTCGGCAACGCTCAAATTGTGGTTGCCCTGACCTTCATATTTGGTTTTGTCGGCAGATGGTAGTGTGCTGCTATCAAAAGTCCAGCGTTTTACCAAAGCTGTTCCGTTAAAATCCCAAGCGGAAGCGGTGGTGCGAGCATAGTAGCCACGCCACATAACTGCGCTGGGTTTTTTGCCGTCTAAATAAGCCACTGTGCTCAAAAAGCGATCCACCCTATTGCCGTAATTATCGCCCCAAGACGAAACAGTGCCACGTGCAACCTCAAAGGGTTTTGTATCTATGATTTTTCCCGTTGCGCCTTCAAAAACAGTGAGATATTCATTGCCAGTTAAAATCCACCCATCGGAATTTCTGTAAGCGGTGGTGTTTCCTATTCTGGTTCCTTGCGTGTCTGTGGTTCCATCGGCGGTTTTCACTATTATTTCCGCTTTGCCATCGCCATCAAAATCATATACCAAGAATGTTTGGTAGTGTGCCCCTGCTCTGATATTTGGGCCAAGATTTATGTATTTGCCTGCTCCCCATAGCTTTGTGCCGTTGAGTTTATAGGCATCTATATAGACATTATCGGTAATTCCAGCTTTTGAATTATCCTGCATGTTGTCCGGACCCCAAAAGAAAATCACTTCGTATTCGCCATCGCCGTCCAAATCCGCAACGGTGCCATCATATACCGAATAAGTGCCGCCTTGAGGCCCGGTTCCAGCAACAGGTTTTGATACCGGAATTTCCAGATATGCTCCATTGTTATTGACGCTCGTTTGCCAAACCGAAACAGATTTGGAACGTTCAACTTCCGTGCCGTTCACCAGCACGGCAACCTGATATCTATCGTTAGTTCCGGCACCGCCGCTAACGTTGCAGTTTGTATGCGCTGCATCTAGGGAAGAGCAGTTGCTAACCAGCGAGAAAGCACCCGTGGCAGATGTTGCTCTGTATAGGCTAAATTTAACGTCTGTGGGGTCGGTGGCAAAAAGCCGCCAGCTTACGAATGCGTTGTTGGTGCTGCCTATTTTTGCGGCTATCAAGCCGCGGTCAAGGCGTTCCATTTGCCTTTGAGCCATAACATTGAGGCACAACAAAGCTATTGCAGCAAAAAAAACGAATGTTTTTTTCATTTTCACCTCTCTTTTCCTTTTAAATCAAAAATTCTTTCTTTTCCATTCGGCGATGTTTTTTTAATTAAAACACGGGAGCCGTCAAAATATATACGAATGCCCTCAATATTTTTTACAGGGTTAGCACTTAAAACAGGAGTTATGTCTTCGGCTGAACTGCTGCTACTCTCTACGCTAGAACTGCTCGCCATGCTGGAACTACTCGCCACACTGCTGCTACTCGCTATGCTAGAGCTACTTGCCGCTCTTGAGCTGCTACTCGGTTGGGTATTGTTTGAAAGTCCGTAATCTATTGCCATTTGCGGGTAGAGTTCCAAGCGAGCGTTTGAATGACGGCCAGCGGGATTGTTTTTCCAATCAAAAAGCGGCTTTGATGAGTCTCCGTCAAACCATTGCGGTTCCCATACAAAGGTGCCAAATCCTTTATTGTCTGGCAGGTTGTAAACCAAATCGTTTACTTGGCGGTGAAAGTCTGCATACTCTACCACAGCAATTTTAATGTTGTTTTTGCTGGCTAAGGCGGTTAAAACTCTGCTCAAATTATTCAAATCACCGTGCCACATAGGGTAATACGATAGCCCAATCACATCTATTTTGTTTGCAGCATTGGCTTCTACCTTATTTAAGTTTGATTTAAGAGTCGCGAACCAGCTGTCAGGGTCAGTATTATTGTGGCGAGTAATAGTGTGCATCATTATCTTAATATTTGCGTCCACATCTCTTACCCCCATTATACCTGCGTTTACCAAGGTTGCGAAATTTTGAGTATTGCCTTGACCGTCAGGGTGTATCATTCCGCCAACGACTTCGTTGCCCACTTGAACCATATCCGGCAAAACTCCGTTATTTTTGAAAGCCTGTAGGCTCTCTTTTGTGTAGGTGCGTACCTTTTCGGTAAGCTGCGTGAAATTGAGATTCCGCCACGACATAGGTTTATACTGTTTGCCTGGGTCTGCCCAAGTATCGCTGTAGTGGAAATCGAGCAAAAATTTCATACCAGCGGCTTTTATCCTTTTCGCAACTTTTATTGTGGAATCCAAACCACAGTATCCAGCGGTTGAATACGGAGATGCGCTCCACCCATCCGAATTGGGTTTATCTTCCGTCACTTTTGCCGTTGGGTCAACAAAAAGCCTAAGGCGTATATAATTGAACCCGCTTTCTTTAAGTATTATAAACAAATCTTTAGCTTGTCCATTGCGGTAGTATTTTGTGCTTTTTTCATCCTGCTGTATCTTGGATATATCAGCACCCAAGGCATAAGGTTCATTTTGGGCACAAACAATGCCAACGGTAGCAAAAAATGTCAAAACAATAAAAATTCTCATGCTACGCCTCTTTGAGTTAGCAATACTATATATATAATATATTATATTTTCGAGAAAAGGGGTAGTTTTTATCTATATTTCCTACATAAATAGGAGTTTTTTATGCCTTTTGAATATGAAGAAAATCTGCAATATGGCAAGGATGCCACAAAGTACGGTCTCATAGCCACAGCCAAGGATGCTGGGATTTCCGTTGGCAAGTTTAATGGCAAAAAAATTTTGAAGGTCAGCGGTGAAGCGTTGACCAAGCTAACAGAGGCGGCATATTCAGAGGTGAGCTTTCGCCTGCGCCCCGCGCACACAAAACAAGTTGCCGAAATTCTGGAAGACCCAGAGGCAAGTCAGAACGATAAACTCGTGGCACTTACAATGCTGCAAAATTCCTGCGTTGCAAATAAAGGCATTTTGCCATTTTGTCAAGACACAGGAACGGCAGCGGTTTTTGTGAAAAAAGGGCAGAATATATGGACAGGCATTAACGATGCAAAAGCTATTTCCAAGGGTATTTACAACGCTTACACAAAACTGAATTTGCGCTACAGCCAAATTGCCCCACTCACGATGTACGAAGAGACAAATACCGCTTGCAACCTGCCCGCTCAGATAGATATTTACGCTGCGGAAGGCGACCATTTTGATTTTCTCTTTGTTGCCAAAGGCGGTGGTTCGGCGAATAAAACCTATTATTGGCCTATGACAAAGGCTCTGCTGACCCCTACGAACCTCGAAAAATTTTTGAATGAAAAGATAAAGAGCCTTGGCACAGCTGCTTGCCCTCCTTATCACTTGGCAGTTGTGATAGGTGGCACCAGCGCAGATGCAAACTTAAAACTCGTTAAACTTGCAAGCACCGGATATTTAGACAACATTCCAACCACGGGCTCAAAGAGAGGCAGGATTTTCCGCGATGTGGAGATGGAAGCAAAGGTAAAGGAGTTGGCGCAGAAAAGCGGCATAGGCGCGCAGTTCGGCGGAAAGTATTTGGTGCACGATGTTCGCGTGATTAGAGCGAGCCGCCACGCGGCGAGCTGCCCCGTTGGAATTGGGGTTAGCTGCTCCGCAGACCGCAATATAAAAGGGAAAATAACCGAGAAAGGTTTGTTCCTAGAAAAAATGGAGCATAACCCAGAGCAATATTTGCCAAAAGACGGCTACGAGTCCCTTGGGCTTTCGCAACCTGTCAGCATAAACATAGACCGCCCAATCAAAGAGGTTTTGGAGGATTTGAGCAAATATCCAGTGAAAACCCCGCTTTACTTGACTGGAACAATGATAGTGGCTCGCGATATTGCCCACGCAAAACTTGCTGAGATTTTGGAGAAAGAGGGCGACTTGCCGGATTATTTCAAACAACATCCCGTTTATTATGCAGGCCCCGCAAAAACTCCAAAAGGCAAACCCACTGGCAGCTTTGGCCCAACAACCGCTGGCAGAATGGATTCTTACGTGGCGAGCTTCCAGGAAAAAGGCGCAAGCCTTATAATGGTGGCAAAGGGCAACCGCACCAAAGATGTTACGGATTCCTGCCATAAACACGGCGGTTTCTATTTAGGTTCAATAGGCGGCCCGGCGGCATTGCTCGCAGAGCAAAATATTTTGAGCAACGATATTCTTGCATTCCCGGAACTGGGAATGGAAGCCATTCGCAAAATCACTGTTAAGGATTTCCCTGCGTTTATAATTGTTGACGACAAAGGGAATGACTTTTTTAAGGAATTGATTTAGAGTTTTATGTTTAGACTTTTCTCAATAATATTGCTTACTATTGTTTTTATCGGGTGTGCAACTTCAATGAAAGACGGAACTTCTGCCAAGTTGCGCCCCGAATTGACAGACGATGATACTGAAATATGGGAGATAAGCTCCGAGGGGAATCCATATACTTCATCGAAAAAGGTTATGCAAAATGCTATGCAAAGAGCGGCTTTAACTTCCAATGCCGAAGGCCACGATTGTTTTTTTGTGTCAAATTCCAGTTCGGATGTAAAGACTTACAGTTATACCACTTATAAAAAAGACACTGTCAACACGATTTCGTCTAGATATATGGAAAGTTCAAAAGGGGATACCGTTTATAACGTAAGAAATATGCAGCAGGAAGTTTATGTTCCAGAAAATCACTCATACAGCAAAGCATACACAAAACTATATGTTAGGTTTATGAAAGCCGAAGAGTGCCAGCAACTCGGGAAAACCAAATGGCGGCAAAATGTTCATTACAATAAGGATTTTATTCCCACCCCGTAACAGGAGATATTCTTGGATATAAAACATCTTTCATATAAACAGAAAACCAATTTGGGTAGTTTTTACACGCCGCCCCATTTGGTTCGTTTGGTTTATGAAACTTTGGTATGTAGGGGCAACGGGGGTTTTCCCCTACATACCGTTCTGGAACCTGCGTGTGGGTATGGGGCTTTTTTTGCGGAAAAATTTCCGCAAAAAAATGTTCGGTTTATAGGTTCTGATATTGACCCCGTGGCTTTGAAAATTGCGAGCAAAAAATTTCCGAATGTCGAGTTCAAAAAAATAAATATGCTCTCGCAGATTTCCCGTTCAAAATTTGGAATAGGCGAAAATGAAAAGTTGACTATAGTTGGCAACCCGCCCTATAACGATGTGACTTCGCGGGTGAAGAACAAAATTAAAGCCGAACCTTGCAAAATAGATGAAGAGATAAAAACCCGAGATTTGGGGCTTTCCTTTATGCTCGCTTTTGCAAAATTAGAGCCCGATTATATAGCGGTTTTGCATCCGCTTTCTTATTTGATAAAAAGAACTAATTTTGAAACGCTAAATCCTTTGATGCAAAACTATGAACTACTAGACGCAGTGGTTTTCAATAGCCAGGAATTTACGGAAACATCCAAAACAAACGGCTTTCCCATAGTTGCTGCTGTGTATGCAAAGAGTGAGCGGGGCACGAGCTATGAGCAAATTATCAAAAGAAAATTCAGAACTTTGGAAAAGCAGGAATTTTCAATTTCGGATTTTGATTATGTTTGCAGATATATTCCAAAATATCCGTCTCGCTATTCAAAAGCAGATAGTTTTAAATTTTTCACCATGCGAGACATAAACGCCCTGAAACGCTCCCGTACTTTTATAGAAGAAGACACCGCAAATACAATTTACATACCGCAAGAGAAATTGCCATATTATTGCTATGTGGATATTTTCAAAGACATTGCCAACAAACTTCCATATTATTTCGGCAATTTGGATGTCCCTTTTGACAAAAACAATTTTGAAAAACTGAAAGACGATTTTTTTGCTTTGAGCGTTGCAAAGCACCCCGATATTTTTGCAGGCAAATTCTCCGTTCCAAACTCGGATAGGATAAACTTTGCCAAAACAAAAGTCCAAAACTACTTCAACAACCTTTTCAAGGGGATGAATATATGAAGCTTTTACATGTAAGCGTTCTTTTTATGGCTTTGATAATCCTAGTCTCCTGTTCCAAAACCTACACGGGTACTCTAACCGAGAGATGCGTTGCGCAATACAACGATGCAGAAACCAAGTTCAAAGATGGGAAGTACTGGAAAGTGAAAGAGGATTTGGAGGAAATTCTGAAAAGTTGCACGGGAACCGGAGTTATGGAAGGAACTAATTTTATGCTTGCGGAATCGCATTTTCGCTTGGAAGAATGGATTGAAGCCCGTGCCCAATACGGGAGTTTTGTGAATTTTTTCCCCGGTTCGCCTTACGCAGAAACGGCCGCTTACCGCAGGGCGGTTTCGGCTTACAATTTGTCTTACAAAGATTCCAGAGACCAAACGAATACTACTTTAGCGATAAGGGATTTTGGCCGCTTTGAAGCGGAATACCCAAATTCCGCGCTTATGGATTCCGCATATATGTATTTGGACAGCTTGAGCAATAGAGTGGCAGAAAACGATTATCAGATAGCAAGGCTATATTCTCGCATGAATGAGCCGAGTGCCACTGCTATTTATTTAAAGGAGTTTTTAGATGAATTTCCCAAAAGCCCGCGCCAAAAAGAAGCGATAGTTATGTTGATAAACAGCTATATAGATATGAAAGAATTTGCCTCCGCAAAATTTTATTTGGAGCGTTTACGCGACACATACAGCACGGATGAAAAAATGCTTGCTTCTGGCAAAAGGTTGGAAGAGCGAATTACCGATGCAGAGAAGTCTTTGGAAAGAGTGTTGGAAAGAGAGCGTAAGCAAAAACTTAGACGAAAAGACGATGATAGCTAAAAATTCAGCAAGCCCAAAACGTAGAAAGTGGTTGGGTGTTATTAGCCACTGCTGCGGTGTGTATTCAAGGGTTTATTTGAATGTTCGTGGTGAATGGACAGGCAACTGTGCAAGGTGCGCAAGGCGTATTATGGTTTAGCGAGTGATCGCTTCTTTCATCTGCTTAACATATTCGTAAATATGTTTGCTGGCATTTTCCCCGTGCTCTGCTATAATCCTAACAATGGCACTGCCCACAATAACTCCGTCTGCAATTGCCGCAAACTTGGCGGCTTGCTCTGGCGTGTTGATGCCAAAACCCACAGCGCATGGCGTTTTGCTAACAGCCTTTGCCGCGTTCACAATAGCGGATATATCCGTGTCTATTTCGCTTCGCACTCCGGTAACACCCATAGAAGATACAATGTAAAGGAATCCTTTGCCCTCTTTCGCTATTTTCTCAATCCGCTCTTTGGAAGTTGGAGCTATAAGCGAAATTAAATTTACGCCATAGTGTTCCGCTTCGGTTTTGAGTTCTCTCTGTTCTTCAAAGGGCAAATCTGGGATTATTATCCCGTCAACTCCAACCTCATTGCATTTTGCGAAAAATTTTCCGTAGCCATAGTGATGAACGGGGTTGAGGTAAGTTAAAAAGACCAAAGGAATTTCACTTTTTTGCCTAACTTTCCATGCAAGTTCAAATAAATCGTGCATAGTTGTACCGTTTGTCAACGCTCTTATATTAGCCGCTTGAATCACCTCACCTTCCGCTATAGGGTCGGAAAAAGGAACTCCTATTTCTATTAAATCCGCTCCGGCTTTTTCCGCTTCTAAAATAAACTCCTCGCTCTTCTCAAGGCTTGGGTCTCCGCCAGTTAGAAAGACTATAAAAGCTTTGCCGTTTTTAAAAGCATTTTCTATTCTACTCATGGACTTTAACTCCCCTGTATCTCGCTATCGCAGCGACATCCTTATCTCCGCGACCAGATAAAGATACAATTATATTTTCGTCTTTCGCAAAATTCTTTGCGATTTTTTGCAGCTGCGCAATGGCGTGGGCAGATTCAATGGCACAGATAATTCCTTCTGTTTTTGCCAAGTATTCAAATGCGCAAACTGCTTCTTCGTCGTTTATGGGAACATATTCCGCTCGTTTTATCTCGTGCAGATGTGCGTGTTCAGGGCCTATTCCGGGGTAATCCAAACCCGCCGAGATTGAATAAACCGGTGCAATCTGTCCGTTTTCGTCTTGGCAAAAATAAGACTTCATTCCGTGAAATATCCCGCGTTTGCCTTTTGTGAGCGTTGCAGCGTGATGCGGCGTGTCCACTCCCTTTCCAGCTGCCTCGCAGCCTATGAGTTTTACACCTTTATCTTCTATAAACGGGTAAAACATTCCCATAGCATTGCTTCCACCGCCAACGCAGGCTATAACCGCTGCTGGCAGTTTCTTTTCGCGTTCAAGAATTTGCTGGCGCGCTTCCCTGCCTATGATGCTCTGAAAATCCCGCACTATCATGGGAAACGGATGTGGCCCCATAACCGAGCCTAAAACATAATGCGTGTCACTGACACGCCGCGTCCATTCGCGCATGGTTTCGTTTACCGCGTCTTTGAGGGTCATTGTGCCGCTTGTGACCGCGTTGACCTTTGCACCCAAGAGAGCCATGCGGTAAACATTCAGGGATTGCCTTTCGGTATCTTCCTTGCCCATGAAAATCTCACATTCAAGCCCGAGCAACGCTGCAGCTGTAGCTGTTGCAACGCCGTGTTGCCCTGCTCCGGTCTCTGCAATAACCCTAGTTTTCCCCATTTTTTTTGCCAACAGAACTTGCCCAAGCACGTTGTTTATCTTGTGCGAGCCGGTGTGGTTTAAATCTTCCCGTTTTAGGTAAATTTTTGCACCGCCCAAATCGTGCGTCATTTTTTCAGCAAAGTAAAGCATCGAAGGTCTGCCAGCATAATCTTTGAACAGAGTGTTTAATTCCGCTGTGAATTCCGGGTCATTTTTATAATGCATATAGGCTCTTTCTAAAGCCTGAACTTCGTTCATAAGGGTTTCAGGGATATATTGTCCGCCATATTCACCAAATCTGCCTTCGCTCATCTTCCCTCCCTTGCGATTTGCACAAGCTGGATTATTTTTTCCCTATCTTTTTTGCCGTTTGTTTCAGTACCGCTGCTCAAGTCTATACCGTAGGGTTTTAAATTAATAGCTTTCTTGATGTTGTCCAAATTTATTCCGCCTGCTAAAAAATAATCTTTGTTGTATTTTGGGATTAAGCTCCAGTCAAAACTTTCACCGCTCCCACCTTTGCCGTTGTCAAAAAGCAGATAGTCTGCATTGGCTGGGGGGCTAACTTCAATGTTGATAGCTTTTATCACAGGAATATCGCAAGTTTTTTTTAGTTCATCTATGTAGGCTTCGCTTTCGCTCCCGTGCAACTGCGCTATATTTATAACGCCAGCGTTATATAATTGCGATATCGAAGAAATTTCCGTATTTACAAAAACACCGACAGCGGTGATCTTTGGGCTTAGCCTATTCTTAAATTCCGCAGCGGTTTGCGGGCTTATGCGCCGTTTGCTTTCGGCAAACACAAAACCTATATAATCTGGCATGGCTTCGTTCACATAATCCACATCAACAGAATTTTTCAAGCCGCAGATTTTTATTTTCATAATATTTAATCATCGTCATCGTCGTCTTCTACGCTGCAAAAACCTTTGCTCTGTTCAAAAGCCGACGTATTTTCCATGTCAACACCATCGCCATTTTCTTTCTCAGTCCTTTTTTCTATGGGGTCTCCGCTAAATGACATATTATAAAAAACAAGTGTTTTAGTACCGGGGCAGCGCAATTCAACGTTTTCGCCTTTAATGGGGTAAGAGCCTTTTTCGGAGTATATTCCCCCAACTGTGTAATCGTTGTTTTCAATGCAGTCGCACCTAGTTTCGTAATCGTTGGAACACCTGGCGTCCATGCAGTATAAATTATCTACTTTTTTTAATCCACCAGATGGGGAACAGGCCCCGATTAAGAACATACCTGCCGCCAACGCGCCTATTTTTGTCAATATACTTAAGTTTCTACTCATAGGTAAGAATATAGTAAATGCTGGTTAAGCCACTTCCGCTTGGGAGAGCTAAGCCATTTAGCTAGGGGCGAGCGGGGATTTGTCATTTTTTTATATATTTACGTTCCAGCCATGACCAAAAACCCAAAAATAATTGCCCAACGCCAGCGCCGGAAGTTCAAAAAACCGCCACCGTCTCCTGAAAATTTTGGAGAAAAAATCTTTATAATTATTTCTATGCTGATAATTGCCGTGAGCATTATAGCAAGAATAGTTATGTTTGTAGAATACCGTTCATTGTGGCTTGACGAGGCTCTGCTTGCCGAGAGCATTGTTTCCCGAAACTGGGCGGAGTTGCTCGTGCCGCCGCTCAGCAACGGGCAATCGGCTCCGATTCTGTATGTGATTGCTGTAAAGGTCATTTGTTCCATTTTGGGTGCTTCAGAAAATTCGCTGCGCTTGTTTTCACTATTTTCGTTTCTAGGGCTTTTGGTTTGCGAATGGATTTTCCTGAAAAAAATTCTAAAAATAGATAACATAAAAACTTGGCTTGTTTTGGCTTTGACGGCGGTTGTGCCAAATTATATTTATTATTCCAACGAGCTAAAGCCGTATATGAGTGATGCTTTTTTTGTTGTTCTTGCTCTTTTGCTCCACGCTTTCTACACGCAAAACAAACTATCCCTTATAAAACTAACCGTTTTTTATGTGTTGATACTCGGTTTTTGCACTCCGGCTATCTTTTTTGTAGGCGGGATACTGGCGGCGGAGTTTTTGGCTTTGGCATTGGCTAGAGACAAAATAGGTGCTCTGAATATTGCAATGACAGGCGTGTCTATAATTGCGATATTTGGTCTGTACTATTATTGGTGGATGCTGCCGGTGCAGAAAATTATGGATGCTGACTGGAACAAATTTCCCGATAGAACTTTGTTTGAAGTTTTTTCCATTGTCCTTGTGATTTCACTATATCTTTTATATACGAGAAAGAAACTGCCTTTTATTTATCTAACCGCTTTTTATGTGTTGATACTCGGTTTTTGCCCTCCGGCTGCCTTTTTTGCAGGCGGGATACTGATTTTGGAGCTTTTAATCGAGGTTTTTGCAAGGGGCAGGGAACGGCTCATTCCAATTTCAGCGCGCGTATTGTCGATTGCCGTGATATTTGGCTTGTATTACCTATTGCGGACACAATTTGTGTCTGAGTCCATAACCAGTTTTTTAAATAACACACGGGGTAAAACCAAGCTGATAGCCGAACTTATAGGTATATTCGACTCAACTGTAGTCAAAGGTTTTGATTCCACATTGGTTTACGTTTTTGTTCCGTTTGCATTGCTCGGTGTTTATTCATTGATTAAACAAAAGAATAAGATTGTGTATTCGATCATACTGTCCATGTTTTTTGCTGTTTTGGCGTCATCCATAGGGAAATGGCCTCTTAACCCGAGGCTGTGGATGTTTTTGCCCGCCGTTATACTGCTCTATTCTTCCGCAGGGTTTGATTTTATTTCAAAAATCAACAATATCGTAATCAAAAGAGCAGTCTTTTGCTTATTTTTGGGAATAACTTTGAACTGGGTTTACGAAGCAGGTTTAAACACATTCAAAGGTCGCATATATGTGACTCGTGAAGAACCAAATCCATTAATTCAATATGTCAAAGACCATATCAAAAATGACGAAAAATTGTACGTTTATAAAGCGGCGATACCCACTCTTAAGTTCAAAAACGATTATAAAACTAAAATAGGAAGAGTAACGCAAGATAACATTATTTACGGAGTTAGCAGAGAAGAATGGAACCAAAACAAACTTGGGCCGGAGTTAATGTCTATACTTCGATATCCGAAAGTATATCTGTTATTTCAACACTGGAAAATGGGGATAGAACCAGGGCTTAACGTTCTACAGCGATATGGAACAGTTACCTTGATTATGGATAACGTTCAAACCCCGTTGTTTTATTTTAAAGCGTATGACAATGTAAATATGCAAAATCAGCCGTGAGCGAGCAGGGATTTTTTTGGTACAGTTTTTATATATTACGCAATAGAAATAATGACTTCTATAGCGAAACCATATCTTTATATAATATCAGGACCTAACGGTAGCGGTAAAACTACTCTTGCGAAGGAATTGCTAGAAAATGAGAATTTGGAATTTTTGAACGCTGATGAAATTGCGAAAAGCATAAATCCAAATGATGTTTCTAAAGTGTATATGCAGGCAGGCAGAGAATTTTTTAGAAAAATGGATGAATATTTGGAACAAGGGAAATCATTTGCAATAGAAACAACGCTTTCTGGCAAGTATCATAAAAGAATGATTGAGCGGTTTAAACAAAGTGGATATGAAATAAAAATGTTGTATATTTTTTTGGATAGCCCAAATTTGTGTATAGATAGAATAAATATCAGAGTATCAAAAGGTGGTCATAGTATTCCTGATGAAGACGTTATTCGTAGGTTTTTTAGGAGCAAAAATAATTTTTTCGATATAAAAAATTCAATTGATCAATGGTTTTTGTATTTTAACGGTGGGGAAAAATACATAGAAGTTGCTCAGGGAGTGCAAAATAATATGATTATTTTCAATGAAGAACTTTACAACTTGTTTTTGGGAGACGCAAATGGATAAGGAAGATTTTGAATTTGCTGCAAAAATTACTCGCTTGGCTAATAGGGGTGCAAAAAAAGCTCAAGAGGAAAATCATAGATTGGGTTTGCCAAATGTATATTCCCTAGAAGGGAAAATAGTTTATGTTTATCCAAACGGTACTATAAAAGCGAAGTAACTATGTATCAGCCGTGAGCGAGCAGGGATTTTATCTTTGCTTTCTTATCCTCGCTTCGCATAAGGGTTTCGCCTATTAACACTGCGTTCACCCTGCCTAAGCGCAGAATATCCTCTCTTGTTCTTATGCCGCTTTCCGATACAAACAGAACATTGTCTGGAACCAATTTACGCAGTTTTACGCTGGTTTCAATGTTTACCTCAAAGGTTTTCAAATCGCGGTTGTTCACGCCTATTATCCGGGCTTTTGCTTCAAGAGCGGATTTTACTTCGTTTTCATCGTGCGTTTCCGTTATAGCAGATAAACCCAAGCTATCTGCTATCTCTATGTATTCAGCGAGCGTTTTTGTGTCTAGCAACGCACAAATCAGCAATACCGCGGAGGCACCTATTATTTTTGCTTCGTATATTTGATACGGGTCTATTGTGAAATCCTTACGCAAAAGCGGCAGGTTTACCACTTTTGAAATTTCCTTTAAATACAAATCGCTTCCTAAAAAAAAGTCCGGCTCGGTTAAAACGGAAATAGCGGCAGCACCTGCCTCCTCATATTCCCGTGCAATGTCTGTATAGGGAAAATCCTCCGCGATAACCCCTTTTGACGGGGAAGCCTTTTTAACCTCGCATATAAAAGATAGCTCCGGCACAGAAAGGGCTTTTTCAAATGCAAAAGCGTTATCTTTTGGCAATGATTCCGCCTGCATTTTTATCTCGGCAAAGGGTTTTGCTTTTTTCAGGTTCTCAACACGTTCGCGGGTTTTTTCCGCTATCTTGTTCAGTATCATGTACTTGCCTTTGAATACGCGATAAATTTTTCGAGCTGTTCAAGGGCTTTACCGCTGGCTATTGTTTCTGTTGCCACTTTCACGGCATCGCTGAAACTGATTTTTGGTTTTGCTATGTGTATGGCGGCTGCGGAATTCAATATAACCGCATCCTTTTTTGCACCGCCTCTACCGTTTAGTATTTCCCTTGTTATGAATGCGTTTTCCTGCGGGGAACCACCCACAAGCTCAGCTTTGTTGCAACGCTTAAACCCAAATTGCTCAGGGGTTATTTCAAAGGAATTTAAATCTCCGTCTCGCACTTCGCAGATGCTAGTTGGCGCACTCATGGAAATTTCGTCTAGGCCATCTTGTCCAAATACAACAAAGGCATTCTTAACCCCCAAATTGCAGAGAACCTGCGCCATTGGCTTTACCATTGATTCTTCGTAAACGCCGAGCAGTTCCATGTTCGCTCCGGCAGGGTTTACAAGGGGTCCTAAAATATTAAAAATAGTGCGAATCCCAAGCTCTCTGCGCACAGGCCCTACATATCTCATGGCTATGTGGTAGTTTTGCGCAAATAGAAAACAGATGTTTATGGTTTTGAGCATGAGCAAGCTGTGTTCGGGCTTTACGGTTATGTCCACGCCAAGCGCTTCCAAAACATCTGCCGAGCCGCATTTGCTGGAAGCTGCGCGGTTGCCGTGCTTTGCAACAGGAATGCCCGCTGCGGATGTCACTATAGCCGATGTGGTTGAAATGTTGAAGCTGTTGGATTTATCTCCGCCTGTCCCCACTATTTCCAAAACTTCCATATCGTGCAAAAGCCTTATGCAATGTTTGCGCATTCCCGCTGCCGAGCCGGTTATTTCGTCTATGGTTTCGCCTTTCACGGACATGGCTGTTAGGTAAGCCGCCATCTGTATATCAGAAGCCGCGCCCTGCATTATCTCGTCCATCACAGCTTCTGCGGTTTCGTAGCTTAAATTATTGCGGCTCGCTGCTTCCTTAATCGCTTCTTTAATCATATTACCCCATTGTATAGGGTTAATTTAGTAAATAGTTTATGCCAAGCCCGTATTGGATAAGCCAGGTTTTATCGTGCCTGAACGGGTTGTAAGGAGGATTGCGGTAATTTTTCTCTGAAGATATATCTGTTAAATCCACAGACCCTCTAATATCAACTGCAAAATTTTTGGTTATATAATAACCAGTTCCCAACACAATACCAACATCAACCTTGGATCTATTTTTAAAATCCATAGTTTCACTTCTGTCCATAGCAGACCAAGGTGGGTTCAAAGACATATCACATTCAAGTTTGGTTGATATAGGAATAGTGAAAAGTACTCCTCCAATAACATAAAACGGTACATCTGAAATAGGAGTAAACTGAAGCAATAAAGGTACTCCCACAGCAAACTCAGTCATATTTTCTTTAATAGTTCCTCCAACTTTCGTTCCCATCATTGGACCCGCAGGTATCTCGATCTTTTCATCGCCGGATAATTCATGATTATACACGTTTCTGCGATAAAAATTCACTTCAGGGTTAAAAGCCAGAGAACCTGTAATTGGAAACACTCCCGTTATTCCACCGCCATAGCCCATACCCATGCCGGGCGGTTTGCCATTCCAAAAGACATTATATAGGTTAAACCCAGCTCTTGCCCCTAATTTAAATGTGCTTTCTTGAGAAAATGAAAAACCAGCAGTTAATGTGAGCAATGCAATTATTAAAATTTTATTCATGAGTGGTTAAATTAGCAAATTCCTGAAATGTTTTATAAGCGTAATCTGGTTTTAATTCCAAAAGCTCGTTAGACCTGCCAAAGCCGCTGAGAATTACCGCGACTTTTATGCCAGCCGCCCGCGCTGCGCCAATATCTGGAACATCATCGCCAACCATAAGCGTTTCGCTTGGGTTCCATTTTGAAACCTCGATTATCTTTAGAATACCGCTTGGGCTTGGCTTTATTTTTGGTGCGGTATCTCCGCCCAAAATGCAGGTGAAGTGCCTTTGCAAATTGAACTTATCCAAAATTTTCATCGTTTGCCCTGCGGATTTATTTGTCAAGATGGCGCACTTGCCGGAATTTTTTTCCAAAAATTCCAAAACCCCTGGGTACGGTTTCACATTGTCCATGCAGTGTTCGCTGTAAAATTCCATAAACAGCGCTAAAACTTCGTCCAGTCTATCTTTGCCGTTCTCGCCCAGACTTCTCAAAACAAAATTCAGCGAACCGTTGCCTACAAATGTTTTTACCTCTTCATTGCTATAAGTTGGAAATCCAAGTTCTGAGAGCGCGTAGTTTATTGCGTGTCCCAAATCTTCGATGGAATCCATCAAAGTTCCGTCTAGGTCAAGTATATATGGCATTATTTATCAGAATGTAGAAAAAATTAGAGGTAACGAACTTTTTCAAGGCATAATTTAATTTTTCTATATTCCCAGTATGGAAACATCTCTATTTATTGAAACGGATATTTCAAAAGATGTTGAGCAAATCGCAAAACGTCGTGAAGTTCCAGTTGAAACTATTTACATTATTGCAATAAAAGAGTTTGTTCAAAATCACAAAGATGACGATATTCTAACATCCTTAAATAAAGTTTATCCAAAAATAAATTCCAAACTGGAAAAAGATATTGAATTTGTTCAAAATTCAATTATAAGTGAGGATTGGTAAACTTGATAAAAGGTGAAATTTGGTGGGCTAACTTACCTAGTCCTAGAGGCTCCGAGCCAGCTAAAAGACGACCGGTTTTAATAGTTCAAAATGATATTTTTAATAAAAGTGAAATAAATACTGTTATCTGTGCAGTAATAACATCTAATTTACATTTGGCAAATGCTCCATTTAATATTTTATTAGAAAAAAATATTTCTAAACTCGAAAAATCTTCTGTAATAAATATTTCTCAAATTATAACCTTAGACAAAACATACTTGATGGGTTTTGTTTCTATGCTTCCAAAACATCTCATTTCACAAGTGGATTATAGTTTGAAACAGATCTTTGATATTTCTATTTAATATCGGCATATTATTGTAAAAACTTTAGCCTTTTTTTACCGAAAAAAATAAAACAAAATAGGCTTTTTTAAGGCATAATTTTTGCACGTATAATTTTAAAACATTAAAGAGCGAGGTTTTTTATGAGCGGTGTTAGCAGTGTCAATAGTGCTGCGTTTAATTACATACAAGCTAATAAGGAAAGGTTTGGTACAGGAGCAAAAGTAGGGAACATTAAATTACCTAATTTTAAAAAGGCCGAGATAAACGGAGCGTACACAAAAACAGAATCTTCAATGAGTGACGAAGAATTAAAAGAAGCTATTGTAAAAACAGCAAAAGAAGATGCGGCAAAAGGAGAATTTCAAACTACAAAAGCGTTTTTAGATTTAAAAAAAGAATACATATCATCAGTTTCGCCAGATAGAGAGGGTATTATAACTAATTCAACAAAAAAAATATTCGATAACAAAAATACAGCTAAATTTAAAAATGAAAAAATAAAAACATTGCTAGAAATACTTTTGGAAGCAGAAAAAAAAGGAGATAAAAAAAAGAAAGATGATGAAAATGCAGTTGTCAATATGAAAAGTGATGATTATTTTGCGAGTTTTGACGGCGATAAATTGAGTTATGTAGCATTTTACGACAGCAATGGAGACATAATAGCTGAGTATAGCCAAAACGGTTGGGCTCATTTCCAAACAAAAGAAGAAAGTGCACGGCGGCATGAAATATGTTCAATATACAACGAAGCGTGGAGCGGCGCCAAAAATGGTCCAAAACACCTTGAAGGCGGAACTACTATAGATGCTTATGCTTGAAAAGCCCATATCTAGTGTTTTAGACTTTTTTTGGCACTATTTTTGCAAGTACAATTTTAAAGACTTAAACCGAGGTTTTTATGGAAATAGGCGGATATGGTGCCGTAATCAGCGGCTATGGAGCTCAGTACGTATCGCAGACTTCAAGCATACCTTTTACAATTCCTATTTGGGGCGGAGATGTAGCCAAAAAAGAAAACACGCCAATTATCGATAATGACCCATTCAGAGATGGCAGCATTAAATTGCCTGAATGGATGAACACAAAAACCGAACCTACAAGGAGCGATGAGGAAATTCTAAGGGCGTTAGAGGAATTAGCAAAAGAACACGCAAAAGCTGGGGAATCCGTAAATAGATTTGAAGACAAAAAATATAAAGAGTTAATGTACGAATATGTATCATCTGTTTCGCCAGATAGAGCGGGCATATTAAGCAAATCTGTTCCAGAGATAAACGGAATAGTAAATGCAATATATGGAACAGATTATAACTCTTATGGCTCATATCAACAAGTGAATTCGCAGAGAGAAGATAAAACAGATGAAGACGATAAAAAGAAAAAAACAGAATTGATAGATTATTTTCTTGAAGCTCTCAAAAATAAAGGAGAATTTAACCGTGTTGCCGTAGATATGAGCAATGATGAAATACTAGACATTCTGACTACAATAATTGAAAGTGATACGTATGCTGCGGTTGTTCAAAATGGTGTAGTGCAACAAGTGGAATTTTCTGACCCCAGCATAGAACAAAAGAGCAACAAATGGGGGATAACCGGCAATTCGGTAATGATATATAGAGACGGAAAATTCATCCAAGGTCTTCAACCAGAAGAGGTATCACGCAGACACGAAGCTTTAGCCCGTTACGAAGCTGCTTATGATATTGCTACGGGAAAACTACTATAGATTGAGAAGCGGCGCGGTTGCTTAACAATCTGTTTTCAAAAATTTTATGGCATCTTCAAACAATAATATATCATCTTTGAACTTGCCAATGCCAGTGTTGCAGCTATCGCAAGCCCAGCCACGAATATGCAGATCTTTATGGCTATGGTCTAAGACTATTTTACTTGTAGATTTTGACATTGTTGGTTTATAGCAAACAGGGCAGTTGAGAAAATCCAATTCCGTTTTATTTTTCTTTTTTGCTTTTTTCTTTTTTGAGCTCGCATTAATTCCGTCTATTATTTTTTTACAATCTTCACACGAAATTCCCTCAGAAAAAGTTTTAGTGCTCAGCAATCTATGACATATATTGCAGACTTTTTTTAAATACAAATCGCCTGTTTTTTGAGGGTCAAAAATTTTATAACTGCTATTGGGAACTGTAATTGGTTCTTTGAACCAGATGAAACTAACTTTGCTTTCTTTTTTATCTTTACTTTCAATAATTCCAACGCTATACTTTTTGAGCATTACTCCATGCACTTTTATATCCTTGCTGATATAAACGAAAATATGGTTGCTAAGTTTAACTTTTTTATTGTTACTGACTTTAATTTTTTCTTTAACCATAACTAAAATATAGTAAAAACAAAAACGGCATTTTGCATGTTCTATATTTAATAGTAATATGAAGAAAACCAAAAAGGTAGTGGTATTCAGTGGTGGGCAGGATTCAACAACTTGCCTTTTTATGGAGAAAGCGGCTGGGCATGACCTTATTGCGGTCACGTATAATTACGGGCAGCGTCATAAGGTTGAGTGCGAGGCGGCAAGGATAATCGCAAAGATTGCGGGCGTTCCTCACGAGGTTATAAACTTCCCTGAGGTGCTAAGGGGGGGAACTCTGCTTGATGGGGGGGATTTGCACACCTACAAGGATTACCAAACGATGGTTGAAGAGGTAGGGGATAGTGTGGAGAACACCTACGTCCCTGTGCGTAATATGGTTTTCCTTAGCTTGGCAGCGAACTATGCTTTGTCTAGAGGCATAGACTTTATAGTCACAGGGGTATGTGGCAGCGATACTGCGAACTATCCGGATTGCAGTTTGGAGTTCATAAAGAAGGCTGAGGAGGCTTTGAGTGCCGCTTACGGAAACGAATTTTTCATAGATGCGCCGATTGCGAAACTTTCCAAAAAGGAGATAGTCCGTAAAGCGTGGGATCTCGGTAGCCAATGCTGGGATGCCTTGAGCTACAGCCACACGGCATATAGCGGTAAATTCCCGCCTACAACAAAAGACCATTCCACGTTGCTACGTGAAGAAGGTTTTAGGCTTGCAGGTCTTCCCGACCCTATGATTGTCCGTGCACATAAAGAGCTTGGCTATGCACTGCCCAAAGAAGATAACTACAGCGACTTGTTGGTAAAGGAAACGATGAACATACTCAGCGATAGAAGCGATTATGCATAAAATAATGGGTATAATAAATTGCACGCCGGATAGTTTTTTTGACGGGGGCAGGCATTGCGAGCCAAAAAATGCTTTTGAACACGGGTTAAAATTGCTGAATGACGGTGCGGATATTTTAGACATCGGCGGTGAAAGCACAAGACCGGGCTATGAACCTATTTCGGAAGAAGAAGAGCTTTCCAGAGTCATTCCCGTTATAGAGATGCTTGCAAAGGAGCAGAGCAGAAAAAATTTCCAAATATCCATAGACACAACAAAAGCGAATGTCGCATTAAGAGCGGTGAAAGCTGGGGCAAATATAATAAATGATATTTCCGCGATGGAACACGACCCCGAAATGCTCAAAACCATAACGGACACAAAAGCAGATGCCGTTTTGCAGCACGTTTTGAAATACGCGGGCGGAACATCTTCGGTTAAAGAGGTAAAAAATTATCTGCTGAAACGAGCTGCATTGCTTGAGGGAAAAATAAAAAATATATTCATAGATCCCGGCATAGGCTTTGGCAAAACGCAGGAAGAAAATCTCGCGTTGATAGCAAATATAGATGAGCTTTGCCAAACAAAATTTCCTGTGTTGCTCGGTGTGAGCAGAAAAAGCTATATAGCAAAAATCAAAGGCTTAGAGAACAGCAACCGCTTAATTCCTAGCATAATCTCCGGTATGGTAGCCGTTCAAAAAGGCGTCAAAGTTCTGCGTGTGCACGACGTTTTGGAAACAAGAGAAGCGTTGGAGATGCTATCTCTGTTCTCTCAGCATTCCCAAGCGTTCTGCTGACTTTTTAGCCTATTTTCCAAAAATTGAATTGTCATTTTTTTGTATATTTATTTACGAAAGAAGAATTTTGAAGATAGAGGTAACTCAATGATAACCAAATTCATTAAAACCACTTTGGTGTTGGCGATTGCCGCGCAGGTTTTGTTTGCCCAAGAAACTGGCCAACCCGACGAGGAACCTGAATTGTTGCCCGCCATCGCTGAGGCTTTGCCCAAGACGTCCGTGGCGGAGGTTCTTAGCAGCGTAAACCTTTCGGGGAGCTGCGTGGCAGACTTCACCAGCCTCTTGGAAAAAGAGAGCTTTGACATGGCTAAATTCATGAAGGAATTGCCTCCCGATGTGGCGAAAACGAGATTAAAGCTTAAAAGCCCGTTTGGGAAGCCGAAAGACGGCGACAAGACGGATGTGGGTTTGACTGTTGGCTGCATAAAGGCGTTGCCTGAATCCCCTGCGGAATTGTCGTCTTTGCTCCAAGGCATAAGCCTTAAAATGGGTTTGGATTTGGCTGTGGAGACGGCGGAAAATATTGTGGATAATTCCATTCCCACTAATATACCGAAGGAAAGCGGTTCGGGTGGTGGATTGTTTAAGCCCATAACTTCCATAAGCCTTGCTACTATCGGTTTGGGGGCAATTGTTTACGGGATTATGAAGAATAGCGATGTGTCTGACCACGTTGCCAATAGGAACGGCAAGGCTGCTGTGGACGCGGAGAGTAGCCGCAATATAAGTTATGGAATAGGCGCCGCCCTGCTTGCAGGCGGCTTGGTTGTTTATTTGGTATTTTAAGGAGGATTTATGTCAAATATCAAATTCACAAGTTTGCTATTCTTGGGAGTAGCATTATTCCTAAGCTGCACAGACATTCCCGATGACCTTCGCAATGAGACGGGTGGCGAGATTAGCAGCAGTTCAAGAAGAAGTTCGTCTTCTTTCAATAACGATGCCTGCAAAAACATTGTATTCAACGCTTCAACAAATTTTTGCTATGATGGCATTGTTTACTCTAAATGCAATGGAATGGGATATAATCCTTCTACTCATATTTGCGATGGCTCTGCAGCTTATCCTGCGATATGCAATGGCAAGGAGTATAATCCATTGGAACAGAGATGCCAAGATGATATTTTGGAAAGCAAGTGTGGGGAAAGCTGGTACGATGCCTCCAATTCTAAATTCGAATGCTCGCGGGATGATGTTGTCAGATTCACAGAATGCGGAGACGTTTGGGAGTACGATGCTTCTACTTACTTCTGCCATACAGATAATACCGTTCATTACAAATGCAACGGTAACAATTACAACGTCTCAACGCAATACTGTTCCAATGGCACGTTGAAAAATTATGGCTCTGTGACTTACGAACGCAAAACATATAAAACCGTAATCATAGGCTATCAGACTTGGATGGCGGAGAACCTTAACTACAATGTCGGTGGTAGTAGGTGCTACAATGACGAAGAATCTATATGTGCAATTTTCGGAAGATTATATGACTGGGCAACAGCGATGAACTTGCTAGATAGTTGCAATAGAAGTTCCTGCGCTTCTCAGGTAGGCACAAAGCATAGGGGAATATGCCCTAGCGGTTGGCATTTGCCGAGCTATGATGAGTGGCAAATCCTTGTGGATTTTGTGGGTGGTGAAGAAATTGCTGGAAGGAAGCTCAAGACGTACGATCGGTACTACTGTTGGGACTACGCTGAGGATACTTTTGGTTTTTCTGCGCTACTGGGCGGTTTTGGTTCGTATAGGGGTTTCAGCGGTGTCCAGCCTGTCTCCGGTGGTGGCTACTCCGGCGACTACGGCTCATGGTGGAGTAGCTCGTACGACGACTATTTGTGGGGTAACGACTACTGCTACTATGCTTACAGCATTCATATGCAAAGCACAAGAGACCACATAGACATTGAGAGCATTAATCATGATAGGGATGGCTTGTACAGTGTTCGTTGTGTGAAGGACAATTAGAGGATTTACAAATTTCACCCATAACAAAGGAGATAACACAATGAGAAAATCCATCTCAAAACTCGCGCTAGCGGCAGCTTTTGGGCTTGCCTTGTCATTCACCCTTTCCTGCTCATCGGACGATGACGACGTCGGTGGCGGTGATGGTGGATGGTATAACCCTAACGATGAAAATAGCAGATGTCAAGGCGGAGTTGTTGAAGCCAAATGTGGAGATAACGAGTGGTATAACTCTGCAAAGTATTTTTGTACAAGCGACTACGATGAATTTTCAAATATTTATTATTATACCATAACTTGGGAACAATATCATGAGCAAATGGATGAGCAAATGAAGCAACTTGGATATGCACGTTGTGACAACGCATTTGGTTATGATGACCTTAACGATGAAAATGTTAGATGTCAAGGCGGAGTTCGTGAATACAAATGCGGAGATGAGTGGATTAACACTGCAAAATATACTTGTGCAGGCGACTACGACGAATTTTCAAATATTCATTATTACACCATAACTTTGGAGCAATGGTATGAACAAAATGGATATGTGCGTTGCAAATAGTTTCGGGAAAATCCTAAAATCGGGTGACTAACTACGCTTTCTTTTGGAAATTAATATAACAGGATACTTAGCCCTTCTACTTTGGCTCCTTTAACCCATTTTTATATAGTATTCTTGAAATAGTTTCAAATACTGACATTAGCATTTCTGCTGTGTGCCGCCTTTGATGTAGCATAAACACAATGCTATCAAGCCACTTGGGAAACCAATCTTCTTCGGTTATATTGTAGCTGGTGTCATATTCAGAGCAAACTGCTAAGGCATGATAGATAGCTAAAATTTCATTTGCATATATTTCAGAATCTTTTGTAAAGGAGTTTAATTCTGGTTTTGGAATTATCGGCTTAACCCTTACAATAGCGTTGGCTATTAACCCCGCTACTTTGTATAGCTGAATTTTATCCTCAATTTTATATCTAGTTTTCAGTATATCTCTATCGGAAAGATAATATTCCACTGTCTCTTCCAGTAAAGGCTGCGAAAGAAACATTGTGTCTGAGGTAAGAATACCAGCCTCTGTTAGCAACTTCCAAGCAGAAACTATACTATTAATGCGTTTCTCTCTAATATGATTCTTTTCATTTTCTTCGGTGTTTTCCATATATTATTTTACCCAATAACCAAGCAGAGTTCCTAAAAAAACACCACCCATAATTTTATCACTAGAGTCGCCAAAAACTGTAAGTACTACACCAAGTATGAAAAATGCAATTGAAAAACCTATTGTTGCAAGTAGTTTTGTTTTTTCATTGAATTTATTGCCCATATTTTACGTTTTACCCTAGTTTTTCCCAAATAGGAAACGCCATTGACGTATAGTTTCCCTAATATGGGAACCAAAAAATACTTGGGGTTTTCCATTTAGCATTATATCCAATGATTTTTTAAAGCCTTCTTCTGTTGCATCCAAAGAGCCATTTGGCCTGCCTTCGTTGTATTTTCTATGGATAAATGATTCTGAGTCATTTAAAGATGAATCATCCAAAAGCCCTTTTGTGGGGATACGCCGGACATCAAAAGCAACATTCCCATTATCCATGAGAAAATCTCCTATTGAAAATAATATATTGAATATAGAAAACTTCTGTTATAGGCAAGACCACCGAGGACAAGGGCAACCGTGAGCAGAGCCTCTATAGGAGACCCTGCAAACCCTTATGCCTTGTTTGAGGTTAAGAGCAAGTGATGTGAACCTTTCTAAACATCCTAACTGCGCTCTCCGGTGAATCTTCGCCGGTGGCGTTTTTTATGGGAGCGAATTCCTCTTCTCGCAAAACTCCCGTTAAGTACATTGTTCCAAGTTCTGGGAAAGCGTCAAATAAGAGTTGTTCAAATTTAAACGCTTTTTCTACGCCGCAAACACGCTTAACCGCCAAATGCCACGGCAGAGGTTCCTTTTCGAGTTTTTCCAGAGACTCAATTGTGAATAGATGCGCGAGAATGTTGCCGCCATCGAGTTTTTTTGCCAGTTCGGGCGATATTTCACTATACTCAATAACACCGGGCAAACCGTTTTTGAACGCAAACACACCCATCTTTTCTTCGGGGTATTTCTTTTTCACAACCTTGGAGGCTGCCGCCATTTTTGAGTCTAAAAACGCTCCTATAAAAGGTGGGTCACAGGGCTTTGCCAAAATGTTATCAACCCCGTATAGAAAAACAACTTCTACGCCTTGTTCTTCAAGCCATTTCAACGCTCCACTCTTAGAAAGTGCGTGAAAGCAACCGCCATTGCCGTCTGGGGCCAAAAATAAATCGCCATTGTTTTCAAAGATAAGCTCTCTGTTCTGGTTCATCGCGTAAATAGTGCCCTGTTCTATGAATTTAATCATAGACTTGTCTAAGCCAAAATAATTATTCTGCTTAAAATGATCTATGGTTTCTTTATTGTTCAGCGGACTTGTCATTATAACCCAGGGAATATTTTTTCCCAGCTTCAACATATTCTCCGCGTGTATCTGAAAAATGGATTTGCCAAGTGCTTCTAACCTAAATACTCCCTTTGGTCCGTCAAAACCCAGCCTTGAACCCTGCCCGCCAGCAATCAAAAACGCTGCGACCTTTCCTCGCTCCAAAAGTTCCTTGCCTGTTTTTTCAAATTCCTTGTATCTGGGATTATCTCGCAGCATTTCAAAATTCATCGGGGTAATGTTTTCTTCCAGGTGTTTTATCTCTTTTTTTGTAAGTTCCTTTAATTCATCGTATAGCTTTGAACCCATAATTTTCCAAAGTTCAAAAGCCTTTATACACTTATCGCTCAAAAGTTCCGCCTGTTCCGGGGTTTTGCTCTCCGTGTAGCAACGAAATTCCGGGGCGTTCCCGCTTTTGCGCAGATGAATGATGTCCCCGTTCTCAAATTCTATTCTGTAACCGTCTGTGGCATCAACGGAAAATCCTCTGGTCAAACCGCTAGAGGCATATCTCGCTGGCAATTTTGCTAAAAGTTCCGATATTTTCAACCCCTGTTTTTTGCTCTCTATAATGGTTGCGATAATGGGTGTCAGAGCATCTCTTGTCGTTAAACCCTCGGTTAAAAATCCGCCGTTTGCTTCAAAGCCTGCAACGCTTTTATATTTGCCTTGCAATTTTTTTATCCCCTCAATTACAAAAGGGCTCCCGATTCTCGTTCTCAAAACTTCTTTGAAAAAACCGCCCTTTTCAGCGGCGGTATTGCAGCTAACCGGAATGGCCACCGCCTCAATCCCAAGTGCTTTTGCCGCCAAAATCCCAAGCGAGTCGCCTTTGAGCCAAACCCCGTTTTCATCGGATAAGAGCGGTCTATCGGAATCGCCGTCTGTGCTTGCCATGCAAAAAAACTCTCCGCTCGCACAAGTTTTTTTTGCAAGGGCTACGTCTTCTTTGCGGATGGCTTCGGTGTCTACTGGGATAAATTTTTCGCTACGTCCAATGGCTTTAACTTGCGCTCCGAGTGCGGTTAAAATTTCCACCGCTATGTCTCTGCCAACGGCGGAGTGCTGGTAAAAGGCTATGTTTACGCCTGATAGGGAATTTTTTGGGAATAGGTTTAAAATATATTCCTTGTAAATGTTCAATGCATCGTTGTTTGGGTTTGGCAAATTCCCGATGCCATAAGGGCAGCCACGTAGGGCTGCCCCTACGCCATCGGGAATTTCCACCATTTGTTCGCGGATACCCTGTTCATCATCCTTTGTTATTTCGCCGTAATAATCGCAGAATTTTATGCCGTTTCTGTCGTCTGGTATGTGGCTTCCGGTTACCATTATGCTCGGAATTCCTTTTTTTATGCTGTAAAGTGCGAGTGCTGGGCTTGGCAGAAATCCCTGATAATCACATTCAAATCCCAAATCCTTTGCCGCAGCCATGCAAGCTGCTATTATGCGTGGAGTGCTTGGGCGTAAATCCCCGCCAAGTGCAACCATTTTTTTTGCGTTGCTATTTTTTAATGTATGCTTCAAAAAGCCAAAGGTGTATGCGTAGCACACTTCGTTAGTCATATCGCTAACAAGCCCCCTAGCCCCGCTTGTTCCAAAAGCTACGCCGTTCATCACTGCGCTCCCTTACCAGTTAAAACAACATAGACGGTTCTTATCAAAATTTGAATATCCAAGAGGATAGAAGCGTTGGACATATAATATATGTCATAGCCGAGTTTTATCTTCACATCTTCGATGTTGTTGTCGTAATGGTGGCAAACCTGTGCCCAACCCGTTAAACCCGGCTTCATCTTTAAGCGGCTGGCATAAAAAGGAATTGATTTGCGCAGTTCTTCTATGAACACAAGACGCTCGGGGCGTGGGCCTACCATACTCATATCGCCCTTCAAAATACAAAAAAACTGCGGAATCTCATCTATGCGAAACTTGCGAATTATCCTCCCAATTTTCGTAACTCGGTCGTCATTCTTCTTTGTCCATTGGGGGCCATCTTTCTCGGAATCAATTCGCATGGAGCGGAATTTATAGATGGTAAATGGCCTTGAATGCAAGCCTATTCTCTGCTGTTTGTAAAGAACAGGGCCTTTGGAGTCCAGCTTAATTGCAATTGCAGTTATCAAAATCAAGGGCGATGCCGCCACGAGCAAAAATCCCGCTATAACTACATCCATAATTCTTTTTATAGTAGCCTGCCACGGGAGCATATTTTGAACAAAAAGCTCTTGCAATTTATCGGTGTAAATGGACATATACTGATTTGATGTTTTAAAACTCTTTGCACATTCCCATAAGCTCTGTGCCAAGTAAACCCGTACGGATAGATGAGCTACCCAGTATAGAATATCATTTATTTTTTTTTCTGAATTGCTGTGATTAGCGATGATTATCGCCTGCACATTGTTTTTTTTGATGAGGTTTGGCAAATCGGAGTATGTTCCCAAAATTGGCAAGCCTTCAAAATCCTTTATAGACCCGCAATCCTCTTCAACAATGCCAATGACTTTTTTCCCAAATTGCGGGTTGTTTTTGAACAAATGCAAATATTCCCGTGCTTCATCTGTGCAACCCAGCAAAAGAATGTTGTCTGCACCCCATCCTTTTTTTAAAAAAATCCTCAGAATTTGGCAGATTAAAAGCCTGAAAACGCTCACCGAGAACCAAATTGAGAAAAAGTAACTTGTTGTACGTATGGCTTCGGTTAAGAATTTTTTTGTGTTTAGCACGGTATCGTATCTGGTTATGAAGGGCAAAAGAAAATAACCGAATAGGGTAGCTATGGCAAAGCAATATATAATGCTGACCAATTTTAAGATGTGCAGAACAAGTGCGGTTCTGGAATCCAAAAGCCAGCGGCGATAAAACCCCACAACAAAGAACACTAAAAACCAGGCAAAGGTCACAGGGGCTGCAAATTTCATGTATTTTGGAAAAAACAACGCAAAGCACAGATAGCTCGCTGCGCAATCAAAAACTAAGAAGATAATCTTCTCTAGGGTGGACGCCCGCATGATTTGTGCAGAATATAAAAAAGAATTTTGGGAAAAAACGCTACTTCTTGAAAAAATACAACTTTTTACATAGAATATACTTATCAGATACAATATTACTACATTACTGCTCCATGTCCTTACCTTCCGAAATACAGCGGCGGCGTACTTTCGCCATTGTTTCGCACCCTGATGCTGGCAAAACCACGCTCACGGAGAAGTTTTTATGGTATGGCAAGGTTATAAGGGAGGCGGGGCACGTTAGGGCAAAGGCCAACAGAAGCTATACGGTTAGCGATTGGATGAAGATCGAGCAGCAAAGGGGAATCTCCGTAAGTTCCTCGGTTTTGAATTTCCCGTTTGAAGGCTGCTATTTCAATTTAGTTGACACCCCGGGGCATCAAGATTTTTGCGAGGACACTTACCGAGCGTTGACCGCCGTGGATGCCGCTTTGGTTTTGATAGATTCGGTGAATGGCGTTGAGAAACAGACCATAAAGTTGATGGAAGTGTGCAGAATGCGCCACACGCCTATAATCACCTTCATAAACAAGATGGATTTGGATGGGCGCGATGTGCTGGAGCTTCTTGACGAAATTGAAAACATTTTGCAAATTCAAACCTGCCCTTTTACCCTGCCCATAGGCTATGGAAAACTCTTCAAAGGAGTTTACAGCATAGCGGACAACACATTTCACACATTCAGCAAAGAAGACGGGAAACAGGAAATTTTGCAGATGAGCGGTGCCGATGACCCTAAATTGACAGAGCTTTGCGGCGAAGAATATGTTAAAGAATTTAAGAACCGCTATGATGTTGCAACACAGGCTATGGAACCATTTGACAAGGAAAAATATCTGGCGGGCAAGCAATGCCCCGTGTTTTTTGGGAGTGCTGTCAATAATTTTGGCGTTAGGCAGCTTTTGAATACGTTTGCGAGCATTGCCCCCCCACCCATGCCCAGAGAATCCGATATTCGCTTGGTACAGCCGGCGGAAGATAAATTCAGTGCATTCATTTTCAAAATTCAGGCGAATATGGATCCAAAGCACAGAGACCGCACAGCCTTTTTGCGTATATGCTCCGGTTCTTTTGAAAGGGGAAACAAGGTTCTGCATTGCCGCACGGGGCGCGAAATTCGCTTGGCCGCCCCCACCAGTTTTTTGGCTCAGGACAAAGAAGTTATAGATAAAGCCTACGCTGGTGATATTGTTGGCATAAACGACCCCGGAATTTTCAACATCGGAGACACTTTGACCGATGGTGAGAAATTTAAATTCTCTGGAATACCGGACTTTGCACCGGAATTTTTCGCAAGAGTAACCCTTTTAAATCCGCTGAAAAGCAAGCAAATGGGCAAAGGGCTTTCGCAGCTCTCCGAAGAAGGTGCAACACAATTATACACTTCACTAACATCAGCGCTTCCTATTATAGGCGTTGTGGGCGAATTGCAATTTGATGTTCTAAAGCACCGCTTAGAAAATGAGTATGGAGCAGAAGTACAATTGGATAAAATTCCCGTGTTTTGCGCAAGGTGGATTGCCGGAGACAGCAAACAGCAAGAAGCTTTTTCTAAGGAATATAGAGGCGATTGCATGCACGACAAAAATGGAAATTTGGTTTGCTTGTTCCCCAACGAATACCGTCTGAATCTGGCTGTCAAAAATTATCCAGAGCTTGAATTTAGTACGGTGAGCAAATAATTTTAACAATTTTTATATATTGTTGGTCACATAACATATTAGGAGAAAGGAATGAGACTGAGTTTAAGAGTTAAATTTACTTTGATAATGGTAACTTCAAGTTTGCTTTGTGCTGGCATAGTAGGCTCGGTTGTATTGCTAAAGGCGTGGAATAACTTAGAAGATTTGTCGATGCGTTTTGCTAAAAATGCTTCTGAAGCATCGGCTGCAAATATAGTGAATCATCTAGAACCTCATTGGTATACCGTGGAAACCTTAGCGCAGATAATGGAAGATTATGAAGATTTGCCACCTGCTGGACGCAGGCCTTTTTTCAATTCCGCACTTAAATCTTTGGTGAAAGAAAACAAAGAGCTTTTAGGTGCTTGGTGCAACTTTGAACCCAATGCTTTGGAAGGCGATGATTCACAATACATAGGTGTTCCAGGAACAGAGTATAACGGACGTTTTGCCCCTTATTGGGTTAGAACGCCAAAAGGAATAAACGTGGAAACTCTGGTGGATTATGACAAACCCGGAGAAGGTGATTATTATCTATTGGCAAAAAATACCGGGAAAACTACTCTTTTGGACCCATATCCCTACAAAATAGATGGAAAAGAAGTTATGGTCACCACAATTGCCACGCCCATACGTTCAGCTAAAGGAGTTGTTATAGGAGTTGTTGGCGTTGATTTTACCCTCACGAGCATTCAGGAAATTTCCCAATCCAACAAACCATACCCCGATGCTCTCACCGCAGTGTTCAGCAACAACGGCACCGTGGCAGCCCATTTTGACCCAAGCCGTATAGGTAACAAAATACTGGAATCAGAAAGAGATATGTTTGGACCATACCTTGAGGATTATATGACAGCTCTCAAAGAAGGGAGACCGTATTCCTTTGTAAGATATGTTCCAGCAGTAAACTCGGATCTGACATTTTTCTTTTCCCCGATTAGAATTGGCGAATCCAATACTCCGTGGAGCTTTCCGGTGGCGATTGCAACAAAGACCGTAATGGCTCCTGTGTATAGCATGATAGAAATTGCCGCTTACATAAGCGGTGCTATACTTGTATTGGCAATCGTAGTAGCAGTGCTTATGTCCAACTCCATCAGCAGGCCTATTGTCAAGGTTACCAATACCATAAAAGATATTTCCGAGGGCGAAGGCGATTTGACGCAAATCATCAAAGTGCAATCCAAGGATGAGGTAGGTGATTTAGCTCACTATTTCAACAAACTCATGGAAGTACTACGAAAGCCAATCGGTGAAACCAAAATGATTGTGGAGAAACTTGCTGACTCGTCCAAAGACCTTTCCGCGATTTCCAATGAGCTTTCCGCTTCATCGGAAGAGACTGTGAACACGGCTGGTACCGTGGCCAGCACAGCCGAAGAGATGTCCGTGAACATCAATGCCATGGCAGGCGGTGCCGAGCAGGCGAGCGTGAACGCAAACGATGTGGCTGGCTCGGCGGAGCAGATGTCCACGAATATGAACACTATAGCTGCGGCTATAGAGGAGATGAGTGCGAGCATAAGCGAAATATCCAACAACGCCAATGATGCGCGCAAGGTGGCTGGAGATGCAACGGCTAAATCCGGTGAGGCAACTTCCACTATGAATAGGCTTGGCGTAGCCGCCAAAGAGATAGGGCAGGTCACCGATGTGATTAAGAAAATCGCGGATAAAACCAATTTGCTTGCCCTTAACGCAACCATAGAAGCGGCAAGTGCGGGCGAGGCTGGCAAAGGCTTTGCCGTTGTTGCCGGAGAAATCAAGGAACTTGCGAACCAGAGTGCTACCAGTGCAGACGACATAGCCCAGAGAATAGACAGCATTCAAGACGAAACGAACAATGCGATAGAGGTTATAAAGGACGTTTCCGAAATAATATCCAAGATTAACCTGTCTATTGAGGCCATAGCTGGGCACGTTGGGCAGCAGACAAAGGCGAGCAACGAGATAGCGAGCAATGTATCACAATCGAGCACAGGTGCAAAGCGTGTAGCGAATGCCATAGGCGAGGTAGCCAAAGGTGGCCGCGATATTGCCCGCAACGCAAGCGAGGCGGCAACTGGCGCAACCAATGTCAGTCAAAATGTATACAGCATGAGGGAAGCCGCTCGCGTATCCAGCGAAGGGGCTGGTCATGTGAACAGCGCTGCGCAAAATTTGCTCAAAATGGCGGAGCAGCTACGAGACTTGATGAGCAAGTTCAAGGTATAGAACTTTACTTACCGCCACGCAGACACATCGGCAAATTGCCGGCTTTTCTGTGGTATGCAACGCATTCGCAACAAAAGCCGTTACGCTCACAGTCCTTGCTCTGGCAAGGGCATCGCTTTTTGTTAATCTCTCTGTTTGGGCAGTCTGCCATGTCGCTCATATAATTTTCTCCTATCCATATTGGGTTAAATTTCTCTTATTCAACTCGTCTATACATAAAAGCATAAGGGGTTGCAAAGCGCTCAATTCCAAATTTATACGCCATTTGCCGAGTTCCTGCGCGAGTTCCGCGTTAAATACAGGGGGGGCATAATTTCCACCATCGCCGGCATTCAAAATTCTACAGAGGATATCCGCAAAACTCACAAGGGCAACCAAAGGCTTGTTAATCTCCGCTCTGGACAAATCGTGGTGATATTGTATAACTTCGCTTATGGAACGGGGGAGCTGCCAATTTTCCGCGAGCAGCGCCCCTATTTGCCCGTGATCTAATCCCATAAGTTCCTTTTCTGCCAAGTGCAATTCGCAAGGGCGGTTTTTGCTCAAGGTTATTGCCTGTTCAAACTCGCTGCCCATATATTGCAACAGAACATTTTTCCCAATATCGTGCACAAGCCCCGCTGTAAAAGCATCGGCTGCCAAATTAGGCTCATATTCTTGAGCGATGATGCGCGCCACAATGCCAACTGCGCTGCAATGGTCCCAGAATTTTTGTAAATCCACTTTAGAATTTTTAAGCTCAAAAACTCTGGACATGGACGCTTCCATGCTTATATCCTTTGCCTGCTCAAAACCCAGTTTGCCTATTGCGCTGTGAATTCCGGTGACAGCTTCGCCTTTAGCATTTATCATTTTCAAGAGGCGCGCTGTTAAAACCGGATCTCCGGAAATTATTTGCTCCAAGGCCTCTCTTTGATATTTTTCGTCATCTACTAATTCAAAAAGCTGTGCTGCAACGGTTGGGAGCGTTGGCAGGCTTATAAGGCTTTGAGTTATTTTTCTGATATCCGGTTGCACAATTTTACGCTATACCTCTATATTTACATTTCTTGGGCTGATTCGTTTGCGAAAAATATAGTAACTCCAAATTTGATATACTAAAATTATAGGGACAAAGACCGCTGCGACAATGCTCATGATTTTCAATGTGTATGCAGAAGAAGCGGCATTCCATACGGTTAAGCTATTTTCGGCTATGGAAGAGACTAGCACGTTTGGGAATATGGCATAGAACAGAGCAGCAACGGAGCAAGCGGAGCAGAGTGCAACGCAGATAAAAGCGGTTTTTAGATGTTGCTTAAACACCAACACCGCCGCTGATGAAATTAAAACAAGGGAAGCTATGCAAATAACGCTATATTTACACAATAATACAGTTGCCACCGCAAATAAAAACGTGCTGGCAATAACGGAGTATTTAGAAAAATTATATGCCCTTGTCTGCAATTCACCCTCGATTTTCAGCGTTAAAAACAAAGCCCCATTTGTTAAAAATAGAGAGAGGCTTAGAATACCGCCAAACAATGCAAGAGGTTTAACCAAATCAAAAAAAGTTCCGGTGAAATTTCCGCTGACATCTATAGGAATGCCAATTGCCAAATTCATCAGGGCAACGCCTATGAGCAAAGATGCTAGTGAACTGCTTACCATAAGAGCCGCATCGCATATAAAACGAGGTTTTTCAAAATTCGCTCTGTGCCTAATTTCAAAGCATACCCCACGGGTTATCAAAGCCAAAAGCAAAATCACAAGGGGCAAGTAAAGCGCGCTGAAAAATGATGCGTACCAGAATGGAAAAGCGGCAAACATCGCTCCGCCTGCTGTTATAAGCCAAACCTCATTCCCATCCCAATGCGGGCCGATGGAAGTGATATAGGTTCCTCGTTCACGTTCATTTTTTCCAAAAAAGAATTGCAAAATGCCAACGCCAAAATCAAAGCCTTCCAAAAAGAGAAAACCAGCCCATAGAACCGCAATTAGCACAAACCACACAATTTCCAAACTCATAAAACAATCCCCCTATCTATACCTTTACGGCAGCAGTTTTTCTGGTAGGTTTTTTGCTTTTGCAACCGCGAAGAACTTCACGTCGCATCAATATAAATATTATGGCTGCCAAAGCCCCATAGATGAAGGTGAAAGCAGTTATGGAAAAAATTATGCTGTTGCTGGAAGTACCTACGGATATGGCTTTGTCCGTTGGCATCAAGCCGTAAACTATCCAAGGCTGGCGTCCCATTTCCGCCAATATCCATCCGGCTGAATTGGCTATATATGGAAGTGAAATTCCTAAAAGCATCAAAAACATTATTTTTCTATGTATGTTCTTTTTCATAAACAAATGCCAAGATATGCCGTAAATGATAAAGAGCATCATAATAGACGAAGCACCGACCATTACGCGAAACGAAATATAAGAAACCCACACCGGTGGAGTGTAATTTCCCTCTCCATAACGGTATTCAAAAGTTTTTTGCAAATCCTCCAGCCCTTGAACTTCGCCACTGGGTCTATTATGAACCATAAAACTGAGCATGGCGGGGATTTCAAGTCCGGGCACAAGGGAGAGAGGTGCCGGGTCGGATGTTTTCTCCAAATTTTCCATAGCGGCTAATTTCATAGGTTGCAATTTCGCTATGGATTGCCCTTGCAGATGCCCGCTCAAAAGAACAGCTATAAGTCCAATGAATCCCATAAATAGAGCGTATCTAAAAGTTCTCTCGAACAAAAACGCATCTTCTGTATTCTGAAGCATTTTCCAAGCGGAAATTCCCAGAACAAAAAATGCCGCCGTGCATATACTAGCGGATATCACGTGCGGAATTTGATGCAAAAAATATGGATTTGTTATAAGGGCAAAAAAGTCCGTCATCTCTGCGCGCCCGTTGTTCAGCACGTAGCCAACCGGATGTTGCATAAAGCTATTTGCTATTAGAATCCAAACCGCAGACACGCAGGAAGCTGCAAATACAAGCCATATACAGGTGAGATGAACTCCTCTTGGCAAAACGTTTCGCCCAAACATCCAAAGCCCCAAAAATGTGCTTTCCATAAAAAAAGCGAGCAGGGCTTCTATCGCAAGGGGTGCGCCAAAAACATCGCCTACAAAGCGGCTGTATTCCGACCAATTCATTCCAAACTGAAATTCCTGCACAATGCCTGTCACCACGCCAACAGCGAAGTTCAGCAAAAACAGCCTGCCCCAAAACCTTACAATTCTCTCGTCTTCTGAGTTTCCGCTTTTATAAGCTAAAGTTTCCCATATAGCTATGAAAAGCCCCAAGCCTATAGTCAACGGAACAAAGAAAAAGTGATAAACCGATGTTATTGCAAACTGAAGCCTGGACAGAAAAACGAGATCATCCATAAAGGGAATATATAAAAACACGGCAAGGTCGTTTTTACACCCCTATCTTTTTACCAAAATGCTTGCGCAGGAGCGAGGCTGAAAAATTGATAATCAAAACTAGGGTTATCAAAACCAGAGCGGTTCCGTAAGCCATTGGGCGTGCCGCTTCCAAGTTCGTGCCGCTGGTGGATATAACATAGAGATGGTAAGGCAGGGCCATAACCTGATCAAAAATGCTTGTGGGCAGTTTTGGCAGGAAGTAGGCCGCTACGGTAAATAAAATGGGCGCAGTTTCGCCCGAAACTCTTCCTATAGATAGAATTAGCCCTGTGACGATATTGGGGAATGCCATCGGCAAAACAACTCGTCTTATGGTTTGCAATTTAGTCGCTCCCAAAGCGTAGCTCCCGTTGCGCAACGAGTCTGGAACCATTTTAAGCGATTCTTCCGTTGTTCTTATTACCAAGGGAAGCGTTAGAAGTCCCAAAGTGAAAGAACCAGCTATTATGGAATCGCCCCAGCTCATTGTGTTCACAAAAAGAGCCATTCCGAACAAGCCAAAAATTATGGAAGGAATGCTGCCGAGGTTGTTCGTCATTGTCCGTATAGCTTTGGAAATTTTCCCTTCCCTAACATATTCGTTGGTATATATAGCCGACATAACACCAAGAGGAAAAGCCACAACCATGCTTCCAACTATCAAACAGAAAGTTCCAATGATAGCGGGAAAAATTCCACCCTCCACCATGCCATTTCTCGGTGCTTCAAAAAGAAATTCAAAACTTATAACCCCAATGCCATTGTAAACCACAAAACCGAGTATCCATAAAAGAATGCCTATAACAAACAGACCGAGAAAGCGAAAAGTCCAGAAAGCTATTTTTTGCGATAAATTTTTATCCAACATATACTACAATCCTTTATTGTGGTGACGTTTTGATATGAGTTCAGCGGCTATGCTTATTGTAAGCGTAATCAAAAATAAAACGCAACCCAGCACAAAGAGTGCCTGATAATGCACACCGCCAACGGGGGCCTCGCCGAGTTCAGCGGCTATGGTCGCTGGAATGGTGCGCACTGGTGTCAAAAGCGTTTTGGGTATTATGCCTGCATTTCCCGTCACCATCAGAGCTACCATCGTCTCCCCTATGGCGCGCCCTATTCCAAGAACAACGGCGGCAGAAATGCCAGAGGAAGCATAGGGAATAATCACTTTATAAATAGTTTGCCAATGAGTGGCGCCAAGGGCAAGGCTCGCTTCGCGCATAGGTCGCGGAGTGCTGCGCATAGCGTCTTCTGCAACGGTTATTATCGTGGGCAAGGCCATTATAGCCAAGACAATGCTGCCGGTTAGTGCGGTTTGCCCTACGGGTAAATTAAAAGCTCTTTGTATCATGGGAACCAAAACCACCAGCCCAAAAAACCCATAAACAACAGATGGTATTCCAGCGAGCAATTCAATGGCGGGTTTCAAGATATTGCGCAATCTATCTTTTGAAAGTTCTGAAAGATAAATGGCAACTCCCAACCCAAGAGGCGTGGCAATCAAAATTGCAACCAAACTCACGAGCAGGGTTCCAAGTATAAGGGGCAATACCCCAAACTGCGGTGCGGGCGTGGATGTTGGTATCCATTCCAGCCCAAAGAAAAAATCATCAACGGCAATTTTGTTCTCTTCTAGTATTCTCACGCCTTTGATATTTTTAGGCAAAAATTCTTCGTGGACAAAGGCGAATATGCCAGGTGTTTCTGCTATAACCTCGCCTAATTTTTCAGCTAAATGCTCGTAGTCGCTGCCCAGCTCTTCTTCGCTGTAGCGTTTGGACATATCGCCGCATTTGTCAGGGTCTTCGCAACGGAACAGAACAATTTTTTCATTGAAAGAGCTGAATTCAGACCAATCTTTTACCACGCCGTTAAAAACTTTTTTGATGGTAGAAGAACCTATATGCTCAACAGGGTTAGACGCATTGACGCATAGGGCAAAGCCCTTTTCAACAACAGGGCTGCGGAACAGCCCAAAACCTTCCCGAAATAGAAAAACCACCATTAACAGAATGACAATCGTAGTTGCAAATCCGCTAATGGCAAAGATTTTTTCTATTACTTTTTCAATCCACCATCTCATATCAGCTTAGTGAATTGTAATAAACCCAACATCACTGACTATCTTTTGTCCGTCCTTAGAAAGAACATAGTCTATAAACGGCTTAACAGCCGCTTCGGAACTTTGAACATAGTAGTAGATGAGAGGGCGTACTATGGGATAGGTTTCGTCCTTGGCGGTTTTTACAGAAGGCTCAACAAACTGCCCGTCTTTGAACGAAACTTTGAGTGCTTTGACATTTTTGTTCAAATAGGCAAGCCCAACGTAGCCTATGGCACCTGGGGTCTTTTTTATTGTTTCTATGATTGTTCCGGTTGCAGGAACGCTCATAATACCAGCCAAATAGTCTTTTTTCTGCAAAACTTCTTCTTTAAAGAATTCATAAGTGCCGGAAGATGTTTCTCTGGCAATTGGGGTTATTTTTAAATCGGCACCGCCAACCTCTTTCCAATTCGTGATTTTTCCGGTGAAGATGTCGTCTAACTGCTCGCGGGTTAATTGGTTAACCGCATTTTTTGGATTTACAACAACTGCCAAAGCATCATAAGCTATGATTTTTTCTACTACGGTGCTGCCTTTATCGGAGAGCTTTTTCTTTTCGTCAAATTTGATTTTGCGCGAAGATTGGGCTATGTCGGTGGTTCCTTCTATCAAAGCGGAGATTCCAACACCGCTACCGCCACCGGTAACCGTTACTTTTGCGCTTTTATTTACTTTCATATAGGTCTCGGCTTGCTGCTGTGAAAGCGGCAAAACCGTATCTGAACCTTTAATTGTTTGAGCTGCCAATATTGAAGCGGTTGTCAAAATGGCCACTAAAAGAAGCTTTCTCATAAGCTATACTCTCCTTGTTTTGAGTTAGTATAAAGGTAAAATTTGATTATTAAAAATTAGATGTATTTTTGTTAAGATTTGGTTAAGTTATCCTTTGCCAAAGGCAACGAAAATAGGAATTCCAGCCCTTTTTCCTTGCCCTTTCGGACATTTATAGTTCCGCCGTGAAATAGCACAGCGTTTTTCACTATGGAAAGCCCCAAGCCCGAACCCCCTGTATCGCGGGTACGCCCTTCGTGCACTCGGTAAAAGCGTTCAAATAAACGGTTTAAATGGCTTTCATCTTCTATGCCTTTTCCGTTATCCGCAAAGATGAAATACACCTTTCCTTCCTTTATCTCGTGTACTTTTATGTCTATATCAACATTGCTCCCCGCGTGGCGCAATACATTATCAGCGAGATTGCGAAAAATGGAATACAATAAGCTAGAATTACCAGAGATTACAATATCCTGCGGAATATCGCTGTTGATTTTTATGCCCTTTTCCTCCATAGCGGCGGATATATCTGCATATACCTTTGCGATTAAATGCGAAACATTCACATTTTCCAAGTGCAGCGACTGAGCCTTTCCATCTATTTTTGTGAGCAAGCTCATGTCGGAAATAAGCTCGGACAGAATTTGGGTTTGTGCAAAAGCACGTTGCAAATATTCTTGCCTTTTTTCCGCAGCTATGTCATTGTTCAGCAATATCTCCAAAAATCCGCGAATGCTGGTCACCGGTGTTCTCAACTCGTGGGCTATGTTTCCAGTCATTTCCTGCTTTAAACGCCTAGTTTTTTCCTTAGCGGTGATGTCCACCAAGATAATCTCAAAACTCTTGTCTTCAAATACATTCATGCGTAGTAAAAAATTCCTGCCTTGGCTGCTTATGTGCGTTTCAAAATAATCTTCATCCGCATTGTTGTTCAAAAACATAATCGCAGAGTTAAAGCACTCATCAGACAATATCTCTTTGCCTATGGTTATAGAAATATGGGAAATGATATTGAAATACTGCAAAAAAAGCCCATTGTAAAAAGCTACCGTTTTGTCCGCGTTAAAAAAGCAAATCCCTTCGGCAGATGCCTGCAAATGCAGCAGTAATTTTTCTTTTTCCTGAGCTAAACGTTTTTCGTCTTCTTTGATTCTGTTCAAATCATTCGCAATTCTAGCACTTATTTCACTCAATTCGTTTTTTGGAAATTTTGGAATAACAACATTGTCATTTCCATTGTGCATCATTTGCGAAAAATCCCTTAGCTGACGAATTGATTTGCCAAAATAATTCCCCACATATAGAATAAATGCAAAACCTATTATAAAAACTGCAGCCACAAAATAGAGAAATTTGCTATCTGGCTTCAAAAGAAATTGCACTTGCTCATCATAAGGCAATGCCACACGTATAATTTTACCATCGACTTTTTTTGCATAGTAAAGATACTCCGTGTTGTTTGAGGTAGAATGTCTGAGCGTAGAACCGCTTCCATTATTCATGGCAGCAATTATCTCCGGTCTTTCCGCATGATTTTCCAAAGCGGAATAATCGGGAATAACATTATCGTATAGTACATTGTTTTTGCTATCCAATAAGGTGATTCTCAAATTATTTGGCAATAAAACGAGTAAATCTTTCAGAGATTCGTCCCTATTTTCAATTGCAATATATTTGGCTATTACATCTACATAAGTATCCAATGTTTCTTGCAGAGAATCTCTTTTATATTGATGCAGGGATTGCTGTTCGAATATTGCAATGCACAGAGTGCAAATAGTGAATATGAGCAAAAATCTTAAAATTAAATTCTGTTGAAAATTTCTTGTCATTGTTCGGAAAAGTTGAACTTATATCCAAAACCTGTGCGATTGGATATATAGTAGGATTTGTCGCCGAGTTTTTTACGCAAGCGAGTTATATGAACATCAACTGTGCGTTCGGTTATATAAGGGGTATCTTTCCATACAACGCTGATGATTTGATTGCGAGAATATACCCGCGAAGGGTTTGAAGCGAGCAAAAAGAGAATCTCAAATTCAGTTTTGGTCAATGGGATTACTGAATTTCCTATTTTTGCCTCTTTTGATGAAGTATCGATGAGCAAGTCATCAATTACTAGCGTGCTTTCCTCGGTATTATCAGTTTCTTCGGGCGTTCTTTTTAAAACTGCCTTAACGCGGGCAGATACCTCTTTCAATGAGAATGGCTTTGATATATAGTCATCGGCACCAACGGAAAATCCCGTGAGCATATCGTTTTCGGCATCTTTTGCCGTGAGAAAAATAATAGGGATATTGTTGCCTTCTTTGCGCAGTTTTTCGGCAAGACGAAATCCAGACATCCCTCCCATCATAACATCCAATAAAATCAAACCGTGCCCAGGAGAGAGCTTTTTAATAGCGTCCTCTGCGGATGAAGCTGTATCTACTTCATACCCTTCGTTTTCCAAATTGAAAGACAGTATTTCGCAGATATCACATTCATCATCAACTATCAGAATCCTTTTTTTCATCTACCTCTCTCTCTTTATCTCTCTCTCTACCTTTGCTGTGCTTTAAGACTTTAGCATCAATGTAGAAAACTATTTCTTCAACTATGTTGCAGCAATGGTCTCCAATCCTCTCTATCTTCCGCAATATCAAAAATGTATTTAAAACCTCTTCGCCTTTATCCGCTTCTTTTTTAACGAGTTCGGCAAGGCTTTTTTTGCCTTCTTGATAGAGAATATCAATCTCATCATCCTTTTGCAGAATTTTCCCAGAGAGTTTAGTACTTTCGGTTTCGAGCATAATAAAACTATCGGAAAGCATGGAGATTGCGACGTCAAACATAGCCTCTATCTTCAAATCTTCCTTTAATGTTTCTGATATAACACCGTTGCCGTCAATAACCTGCCTTGCAATTCCCTCGGAAAAATCGGCTATGCGTTCCAAGGTTGAACTTATTCTTATCATGGAAATCACCAATCGCAAGTCCATAGCAACTGGAGAGAACAATGCTATAAAATTTTCACACCCCAAATCCACGCTGAGTTCAAAGGAATTAACGCTCTTTTCACGCATAATCACTTCGCGTGCGAGTTCCAAGTCGCCTGTCATGTATGCTTGCTTGCACTTTTGCAACTGCGAAAGCACAAGCTGCCACATGCCGCTGATTTCTCCTTTGAGTGCTAGCAATTCTTTTTCGGAATGTTTCATCGCTTTGTCCATACCCATACCTTCCTGTTGAAATTATCCGAACCTTCCTGTTATATAATTTTGGGTTTGTTCCTTGCTCGGGCTTAAAAACATCTTTTTAGTATCGCTAAATTCAATCAATTCACCTAGCATAAAAAATCCAGTGTTATCGCTCACTCTCGCCGCTTGTTGCATATTGTGAGTGACTATTATTATGGTGTATTTAGTTTTAAGATTGTAAATCAAATCCTCAATTTTAGAGGTAGAAATTGGGTCTAGAGCGGACGCTGGCTCATCCATCAGCAAAATATCCGGTTTAATGGCCAAAGCACGAGCGATGCAAAGCCTTTGCTGTTGCCCTCCAGACAAGTCATAAGCGGATTTGCTCAATTTGTCCTTTACCTCTTCCCATAAGGCGGCACCCACCAGTGACTCTTCAACCCGCTCTTGTATAAATTTTTTGTCTTTTATTCCATTTACGCGCAATCCATACGCAACGTTCTCAAAAATAGTTTTCGGGAAAGGATTTGGCTTTTGGAAAACCATACCCACCTTTTTCCTAAGTTCGTCAACATTAGTACTCTTGCTGTAGATGTCCTCTCCATTTACAAGGCATTTCCCGGTTAACTTAGTGTCTGGAATCAAATCGTTCATGCGATTCAAAAGGCGCAAGAAAGTTGATTTACCGCAACCAGAAGGCCCTATAAACGCAGTGACGTTGTGTTTTGTAGCACATAAGGAAATATTCTTTAATGCATGAAAATCACCGTAAAAGAAATTAACTTCCTTCGCTTCTATCATGTATGTAATTTAATTTTCGGAAATTACAAATTATATGAGTTTTTGTTACATTTCTGTTAAGATTCTTATCCCGCCTCTTTTTGCCTGAATACATAGGCCAGAACTTCTGCAACGGCGGCGAAAAATTCCGCTGGCAAAGGGTCTCCAATCTCCACAACGTCATACATGGCCCGTGCCAGAGGTTTGTTTTCAACTATAGGTACACCGTGTTCTTTAGCCAGTTCTTTTATTCTCTCGGCGAGTTTGTCCGCTCCTTTCCCAACAACAAATGGAACTTGGTCCACGCCGCGTTCATAGCGGAGCGCTATTGCCAAATGCGTAGGGTTAGTGATGACCACGGTGGCTTTTGGAACCTCTTTCATCATAAATTGCTGATGCATTTTATACATGGCACGTTTACGGGCTGCTATCACTTTTGGGTCACCTTCGGAATTTTTATGCTCGTCTTTAACTTCGTGTTTGCTCATTTTTATTTCACTGTGCGTTTTTCTTTTTTGGTAAATCAAATCTGCCAAGCCTAATATCAACAAAAATAATATCACCTTCAAAAGCAGCTCAACTATTATATCTATCATATATGCACAAAAAACTCCAATTTGCATATCCACCATATATAAAATATCATCGTAATGCTTTTTGATAACTGAATATGAAATCATTCCCACAATGGTTATTTTTATAACACCTTTTAAAAGTTCAATCCACGCATCCTTTCCAAACATTCTCTTTAAACCAGCCAAAGAAAAAACATTTGAAAACTTAGGTTGCAATTTTTCAATCGTAAAATGCAAACCAACTTGGGATAAATTGCCAACTACACCTATAACTAAAAAAAGCAAAAGCAACGGAGCCAGCAAACGCAATGTCATTTTTAAAATATGATATGCAAGTGCAGAAAAATTGGATATGGATGGTTCCCAATCCATATAACCCGTAAAAAATTCACGCATTATGCCTTCGCATTGGTTGGCAAAATCTCCACCAAAGATATATAGCCCAAACAAAGCCGCTAACAAAGAAATGGCCGAAGACAAATCCATTGAGCGGCCAATTTGCCCCTTTTTAATCGCATCGGCTTTTTTTTTGGCGGTGGGTTCTTCGGTTTTATCTTCGTCTTCTGCCATTTATCTACCCCCGTCCCGCTCGCAAAATAGCGAATAAAGCACGTTGCAATTGCTCAAAGTTCGCGTTGAAAATCTGCACCATAAGCGGCAGGGAATAAATTAAAACCAAAGAACCTAAAAAAACCTTTAATGGAATACCCAGTATCCAAACCTGCAACTGCGGCATAACTCTGTTCATAAGCCCAAGCGAAACTGTGCATAGAAAAAGAGCTCCCATAACAGGGGCCGCAAATTGAAAAGCTACAACAAAAGAACTCGCCGATAGTATAATTAAAATAGCCGCAAAGCTGCGCGTATCCCAAACAAAATTTCCAATGGGGATATACTGAAAGGATTCAAAAAGCACTCGTATAAAAAAATGATGGCCACCGCTAGCAAAAAATATAACCACTAATAGAATAGTTAAAATTATTGAATATATATTGCTCTGAAATTCCGTAAAAGGATTCATAGAACCTTGCATTAATCCTATATCACGCGCAATCCATTCGCCACCCATAGCTATAAAATGCAATAAAAAAGATGCTGCAAAGCCGATTACAATTCCTATAAAAACCTGTTCCAGAACAAGCATAAAAAAGAATACTGGCGAATTTGCCATAGTAAAACTCACCAGCGGCATTTGCGGGAACACCAAAATCGTGAGCAAAAAAGATATTGCGGCCTTTACTGTTGTAGGTACAGAAGTCATAGAAAAAGCTGGCAACAGAAAAATTATCGTGGCAATGCGTATAAGAGCGAGTATAAAAAACTCTATTTTTTCTACGGCAAGGTCGGCAACTGAAGAAGCAAGAGAGAGCATCTTATCTCCGTTTCCATCTCACTTTATATCTCGGTTCGTGAAGAATTGCAGCCCAGAGAATACCTTGAGCGGGATCTTTTAGGTCTATTTTAGAGTTGAGAATTGAGAGTTGAGACACCCCCTCACTACTCGTTTGTTGGTGAACATCTGTAGGCTGGTCATCGAAAATAGGCTCTCTCTTTTTAACTTCTACTGGGGCTTCGTCTAAGTCGGGTTCTTCTTTTGGTGGATGGTTCACAACTCTGCGTATCTCTTTGGGCGAGTTCTGAGTTTGTTGTTGCCAAGACGGAAGTGGGTTTTTGGCTGTTTTTGCAGCCTCTTTTTTCTGCTTGGCGGCATACGCTGCTATCATTTGGATAGCAATTATTGCAAAAAATACTAGGAGCGTTTCCATTTCTTATTTATGCCCAGATTCTTTTTCCGGACCACCGGAAATTTGAGTGCGCATTTGGGTATCGGCCTTTATATTTTGCATACTATAGTAATCCATAACCCCTAAATGTCCACTTCTCAGAGCTTCTGCCATAGCGAGCGGAACTTGAGCTTCTGCTTCCACAACCTTGGCCTGCATCTCCACAACCCTGGCTTTCATTTCCTGCTCGGCGGCAGCGGCCATTGCACGCCTTTCCTCTGCTTTTGCCTGCGCAATTTTTTTATCCGCTTCGGCGCGGTCTGTTTCCAGAATTGCTCCTATATTGCTACCTACATCAACATCTGCTATGTCTATTGAGAGAATCTCAAAAGCTGTCCCAGCATCCAAACCGCTTGCCAAAACTTTTTTAGAAATCATATTTGGATTTTCCAAAACCTGTTTGTGGGTTTTTGCACTACCTATGGAACTGACAATGCCCTCGCCAACGCGGGCAATAACGGTTTCTTCACCTGCGCCACCTACCAATTTACGAATGCTTGCGCGCACGGTAATTCTAGTGACCGCTTGCAACTGAATACCATCCAAAGCAACCGCGCTCACCCTTGGCGTAGTGATAACTTTTGGATTTACGCTCATCTGCACGGCTTCCAAAACATTTCTGCCTGCAAGGTCTATAGCCGCACTCTCAGTAAAAGAGAGATTTATGTTCGCTTTGTTTGCCGCTATAATTGCTTGCACAACCCTCAGAACATTTCCGCCAGACATATAATGAGCTTCCAGCAAATTCGTCTCCACTGGTATCCCGGCCTTAACGCTCAAAATGCGAGCTTCAACGATCATGCGGGGATTAACCTTTCTAAGTCTCATTCCCAAGAGCTGAAAAATGCTGACGCTGGCTTTTGAAAACAAGGCCTGCAACCACAAGCTGAAAAAACTCGCGAGAAAATAGACTAAAACAACGGCGATAACTGCCAGCACAGCCAAGCCAAAGTAAATCAACATATTAACGTCCATTTGCGAACTCCTGAATAAACTAATGCAATTCTAGTGGTAGAAAATATAGAAAATTGCTAAAGGTCACTTCCTAACAGTCAAAAAAGGGCTTCCGTCTGATGGATGAATTTGGTAAATGCCACTCGCAGCACGGCTGGTGTTCCATATAAATTGATTGTGCCCGTTTTTGTGAAGAGTTGTGAAATGCTTGCCGTGAGCGTCTAAAATCGTAAGGCTATCGGCTTTGCAAAACTGAGCCGGCGTGAAATAGAACAAATTGCCTACTCTATTGACGAATAACGAAGCTGGACCACGTGATGCTTTTTGGTTGCTCGCAAGAGCTGGAATTTCTCTGTCCAGTGATGCGGGGATTGTTCCCAAATCCGCCTTGGGTTTTAAATTTTTGGCAGAGGCAAGGGCGAGCATCAAAAGCAAATCCCCCTGACCGCCCACGGTACTTTCCTGAACCATAAAGTCATCCGCATTGTCGTAGAAAACTCCGGCGGAGGTATTGAATTCCTCAAAAGGGCTGTTCTCCGGAATGGGAAGCCATTCCTTCATTTTGATATGGGTTTCTTTGTCGCCGGGGCCTTCGGAGAGTGCTCCAACCGGGAACGCTTTAGTCAAACGGTAAATGGCATTGTAGATGTTGCGGACGCTGTAAGGCAAATCGGCGGAAGCGAGCATAGCTATGCCCCAGTTATTGCGCCCAAACACATAATCCAAAACGCCCAAAAACGGAGCGGTGAGCGATTTCCCATCCAAGCGGCTCGCTCTTTCATACGCATTTGCCATGCCTATCCAACGGTGCAAACTGCCCCACGTATATCCGCCTGTGACGTTCCAAACGTTGTCTATTTCATCACTGCGGTTGTAACGTGCTACCTCTTGGAGCAAACGTTTTTTTGCCGCCGCATCGCCGAGCAACGCTAAATTGTGGTTGGCAAAAGCGTTCCAATCGCTCCAGCTCACCTCGTATGTTGCTGGAGGGGCGTAGGCTTTTGCTTCGCCTAAATATGTGGCAGCCAAAGCCATATTGTCCACATCGGTTGGGTCATAGTAAAAATCGTTGGTTACGCTCCGTTCAAAAGCGGAGGTTTGGGTATCGCTTTGCCGAGCACGGGCGTAAATCGCTTTTGCCTTGCTTTCGTAAAGAGCGGCTGAATTTGCATCCAAAGTTTTAAACACCTGTGCTCCCAAAGCCAATGCTGCTGCGGTGCTTCCCATATGTACACGGGATAAGGCACACAAAGCGGGCCTTTTACCGTCCAGAGCGTCCATTTTTGGCAAACGCCATCCTTGGTCGTGGTCTTTGCCATCGCCAACTTGTATTACAAAGGTGCTTTCATCTGGGAATGTTTTTACCAAATAATCCAAGCCGTATTTTGCTTCGTCCAGAATATCGGGCAAATTTGATGGGCTTTGCACTTTTACAAAAAGAGAGGGATTTTCTCGGTAAGCCGTGAGCAGATGCCAAACGAGGTAGGCTTCGTTCAGCGTGAATTTTATATAATCCCCAGCATCGTAATGACCGCCTTGCATATCCAAAGTTTTACGCGGAGATGCTTCCTTCCATTTCCCTTGCTGCCAATCGCCATCAACAACGTGCACTATCGCGGCATTGTCTTTAAGATGGCTGCTGCGCATTGCACGTAGGTGCATAAGCGCTTGTGTGGCGAACAATGAATATGGGTCTTCACTGATAATTATCCGTTGTGTCTGCGCACCAGCAAATTCCAAAACATATTCCCCTTTTTCTTTTAAGGAGCTAAAATCAATTGTGTAATAATATTCCTGAGCCACATAGAAATCTTGGCCTTTTTTGCCCGCGGGAATTTTCCCGCTGAGAATTACTTTGTCCCCTTTTTTTATATTCCAGCTTTCCCCTGCAATGTCGGTATCGGAGAGAACAACAGCCGTTTTAGTTCTTTCAGGGGCATAGCCCGCTTGATTGACTCTGAGCCAAGTTGCAGCCTGCGATGTAGAAAACGATGTCATAATCATCAATGCCAAAAACTGGAAAAAGAAACGCATATTTGCTGCATA